>NZ_JASGSR010000032.1:0-74506 GCF_040446015.1 Bradyrhizobium sp. INPA03-11B | reverse complement strand
ACGTGTCCCATCGTCCCCCCGAATCAATCTCAGCCGCCAAAATCCACCATCAGAGCGTGGTTTTTGCACGGCCTGGATCGCCAACACCCCGGAAGGGGAGGGCGTCGCCGGCCGCGCGTTCCGCGATCAGAGCGCCAATGTCAGCAACGACTATGTCAACGACGCCCGTTCGGCGGCCTGGCGCAGCGGCCTCGCGGCGGCCGGCGTCGGCGCGGCGGCGGCGATGCCGCTGGTCTGTGGCGGGCGCAGCGTCGGCGTCTTCATGGTGACCCGGCGCGAGGTCGACTCGCTCGGCGAGGAGATCGTGTCGCTGCTGGCGCGCATGGCGGCGAACGTGTCCTACGCGCTCGACAATTTCGACCATGAGGCGTCACGCAAGAGCGGCGAGCGGGCGATGCGCCGGCTGAACCGCATGTTCGGCGCCATCAGCGCAACCAACGAGGCCATCCTTCGCGCCAAGACCGAGCACGATCTCTATCAGCGGGTGTGCGATGCCGCGGTGTTCAGCGGAAAATCCTTCGCCACCGTGGTGCTGCTGGCCGAGCCTGACACGCACTGGCTCGAGCCCGTCGCCGGCACCGGCGAGGCGATCGACCTGATCACGCAGACGCGCTTCTCGACCGATCCGGACAATCTCTACGGCAAGGGGATCTGCGGCGAGGCATTCCGCACCCAACGGCCGTGCGTCGAGCACGATATCCCGATATCGGCGAGTCCCTCTCAGAAGCGGGCCGGTGGCAGCGGCCTGATGGCCTGCGTCGCGCTGCCGCTGACCCGGTTCGGCAGGAGCATCGGCGTCCTGATCTTCTTCACCGGCAATTCCTGGGCCCGCGACGAGGAGATCATCGCGCTGCTGGCGGGCATCGCCGAGAACGTCTCGGTTGCGCTCGACACGTTCGGCCGCGCCACCGAGAAGGCCAGGGCCGACGCCGAACGCGAGCGGCTGTCGCGGATGTTCGCGGCGCTGAGCGCGACCAACGAGGCGATCATGCGGGCGCGGTCGCGGCTCGAGATGTTCGAGCTGGTCTGCGCCGCGGCGGCGCATGGCGGCGGGTTCAACTCCACCAGCATCCTGATCGCGAAACCCGGCGACGATTTCATGGAGATGATGGCGGTCGCAGGTCCGACCGCCGAGAATGCACGCCGCCTCAACGTCTCGCGCAGCGAGGCTCGGCCCGAAGGGCGCGGCGTCTGCGGCAGGGCGTTCCGTTCCCGGCGCGCCTGCATCAACAACGATTTCATGGGCGATGTCGCCAACAGCCCGTTCCGCGACGTCATCGACCGCGAGGATGCGCGGTCGGGCGCGGCATTTCCGCTGATCGTCGACGACGAGCCGGTCGGCGTGATGCTGTTCATCTCCGCCAAGCGCAACACCTTCTCGGCCGAGTTCGCCGAGCTCCTGCAACGGCTCGCCGACAACGTCTCCTATGCGCTCGGCAGCTTCGATCGCGCCGACGAGAAGGCGCGCACCGAGGAGCAGAAGGAACGGCTGCGGCGGATGTTTGCGGCGCTGAGCGCGACCAACGAAGCCATCATGCGGGCGAAATCCCGCAGCGAGCTGTTCGATCTGGTCTGCGATGCCGCGGCGGTCGGCGGTCAGTTCATCTCGGCCACGATCCGCCTGGTGCGCCCCGGCGAGGTCTTCCTGGATAACGTGGCGGCTTCCGGCCCCGACCGGGTACGCGCCCGCGAAGTCCAGCTGTCGGCCGATGCGACGCGTCCGGAGGGACAGACGCTGACCGGCGTTGCGATCCGTACCCGCAGGCCCTGTATCAGCAACGATTATCTCAGCGACTTCGGCCCTGAATCGCATGTCTATCCGGTCGTTCGCGACAGTGGCAGCAAGTCCGGCGCGGCCCTGCCGTTGCTCAAGAACGGTGAGGCGATCGGCGCGCTGGTGTTCCTCTCCAGCGAATTCGGCACCTTCAGCCCGGAGATGATGGCGCTGTTGCAACGGCTCGCCGAGAACGTGTCGTTTGCGCTGGCCAATTTCGATCGTGCCGACGAGAAGGCGCGGGCCGACGAGCAGAAGGAGCGGCTGTCGCGGATGTTCGCGGCGCTGAGTGCGACCAATGAGGCGATCATGCGGGCGAAGTCCCGCACTGAATTGTATCAACTGGTCAGCGAGGCGTCAGCGACCGGCGGCAAGTTCACGTCGACCACCATCGCGATGGCGCAGGGCGGCAGCGATTATCTCCGCATTGTCGCGATCGCGGGCCCTGCAGCGGAGGGCGCGAGCCAGGTGACGCTCTCGGTCAACGAGGCGCACCCGGAGGGGCGCGGCGCCTGCGGCAGGGCGTTCCGGTCGGGCAAGGCCTGCATCATCAACGACTATTTTGCCGATACCGAGACTGCCGCTTTCCACGAGCGGGCCCGCCTCGACGGGACAAAGTCCGGCGCCTCGTTTCCGCTGATCGTCAGCGGGCGGGTGGTCGGCGTCATGATCTTCGTCGCGATCGAGAAGGACACCTTCACGCCGGAGTTCGCCGAACTGTTGCAGCGGCTCGCCGACAATCTGGCATTCGCGCTCGAAAGCTTCGATCGCGCCGACGAGAAGCACAAGGCCGACGAGCGCATCGAATATCTTGCCTCGCATGACAGCCTGACCAATCTGCCGAACCGCGAGACGTTCAACGAGATGCTGCGTCACGCGATCTCGGCGGCGGATCGCCATCGCCGGCAAGTCGCGGTGCTGTTCATCGATCTCGACCGGTTCAAGATCATCAACGACTCGCTCGGCCACGACGCCGGCGACATGCTGCTGGTGGCAATCGCCGAGCGGTTGCGCGGATCGCTGCGCGCGAGCGACGTGGTGGCGCGGCTCGGCGGCGACGAGTTCGTGGTCATCCTGGAGGAAACCGACGAACGGGGCGACGTCGAGCGCATCGCCGGCGATCTGCTGGTTTCGTTGAGTCAGCCGCTGACGATCAGCGGGCACGAGTGCCACACCACGGCCTCGATCGGGATTGCGATGTATCCCACCGACGGCTCCGACGTGCAGACGCTCACCAAGAACGCCGACATGGCGATGTATCTCGCCAAGGAGGACGGCAAGAACGGCTTCCGCTTCTTCTCCAACGAAGTCAAGGCGCAGTCGATCGAGCGCCTGACGATGGAAAGCGCGCTGCGCCGCGCGCTGGAACGCGAGCAGTTCTCGCTCGAGTATCAGCCCAAGGTCGACATGGCGAATGGGCAGATCAGCGGCGTCGAGGCGCTGCTGCGCTGGACCCATCCCGAGCTCGGCAAGGTGTCGCCGGGGCAGTTCATCCCGCTCGCCGAGGAAATCGGTCTGATCGTGCCGATCGGCCGCTGGGTGCTGAAGGAAGCCTGCGCGCAGAACATGGCGTGGCAGCACCGCGGCCTCAAGGCAGTGACGATGGCGGTCAACCTCTCGCCGCGGCAGTTCGGCGATCCGCATCTGCTCGACGACATCGACGAGGCGCTGGCGGCAAGCGGCATGTCGCCGGCGCTGCTGCAGCTCGAGGTTACCGAGAGCATGGTGATGCGCAACGTGACGCGCGCGGTGCGCGTGCTCGACGCGATCCAGAACCGCGGCATTCGCCTCGCGATCGACGATTTCGGCACCGGGTATTCGTCGATGTCGCTGATGAAGCAGTTCCCGATCGACACGATCAAGATCGATCGCTCCTTCGTGCGCGATTTGCCCGACGATTCCGAGGACGTCGCGATCGCGCAGGCGATCATCAGCATGGGCAAGGCGCTCGGCATGACCATTGTGGCCGAGGGCGTCGAGACCTCCGAGCAGCAGGAGTTCCTGCGCGCGCATGCCTGCGACGAGATGCAGGGCTTCCTGTTCAGCCGGCCGCTGCCGCCGCGCGATCTCGCCGAGCTGTTGAAGGCGTCGACGTCGCCCTCGTTGCAGCCGTCGCTGGAGGACGAGGCGATCGGCGAGGCCGAGGCGGATCTAGGGCGGAAACGCGCTGTCGTCTGACGGCTGCACCGGCAGGTCGCGGACGTCGGAATCGGTGGATGCGACCTTGCGCGAGAAATCATAGGGCCAGGGCAGCGTGGTCTGGCCGGCCAGCGTCTGGCGCAGCACGCGCGTGCCGTCGGCAAAGCTCGCGCCATCAGGCAGGCGGAGCTGACGGCACCAGTTCGATGGCAGCGGGCCGACGGCATCGCGCAGCTCGAATGCCGGTCCCCACCACCACGCCGGCGCCGGCGGCCGTTCCGGTTCGGGAATGGCGCGCCATCGCGCGAACTCGTCGGCGATGCGGGCAAATTGCTGCTTGGCGGCGGGATGCATCGAAACCCCTTCCTTAGGGCCGCGATGATAGCATCGCCCCCACCGCGCGCAACGCAGCCATCGGCGTCCGGCTATTTCTGCTCCACTTCCGTCGCGGTGGCCGGACCTTCACCCATGATCAGCAGCACGGCATCCTCGTCCTTGGCGCCGTCCCAGTGCACCTGCTTGCCGAAATGGGTGACGAAGCTTCCGGCCGGCATCGCCACCGTGCCGTGATCGGGATCGAATTTCGGACCCGAGCCGACCCACCAGGTGCCCTTCAGCACGACGATGTAGCGATCGTTGGGATGGAAGTGCGGACGGCTGAAGTGATTGCCCTTGGTCCATTTGGTATAGACCATGTAGAAGCCGGGCTTCGACGGATCGCCGACCACGACGGCATTCTGCGCGCCGCGCGTGTCGACCGGGCTCCAGGGAATCTGGTCCGGCTGTTTGTAGGTGACGGCGGCCGGATTGAGCTCGGCCGCGGAGCCGACGCTCAGCGTGCCGGCAAACACCAGCGGCATCATCAGGTATCGCCAGGACCGGTTCGACGCCGTCATCGTATCCTCCGAGTTCCGTTTCGTTCGGGCAACGGCTGCGCCCGTATGTCGCATGATGCTAGTCGCTCCCGCTTCCGCAGGACAAGACGCGTCCATGCATGTCTGACCTCAAGATTGCGTCAGCGCCGCGTGACACAACGCAGTTGCAATATCAAAAACGCATTTACGTCGCTGCAGACGATGATAGGTTGCGCGCCAACCAAAAGACGGGAGGACAACCTTGAAGAAGCATCTGTCGATACTGGCGGCGGGACTTGTGATCGGTGCGGCCGCGCTGCAATTCTCCACCAGCGCATCGGGGGACGACGGCTGGGTCACGCTGCTCGACAGCACCAAAAAGGGCGACTGGGACGAAGTCGGCAAGGCCAATTGGGCCATGAAGGACGGCGCGCTGGTCGCCGACAAGCTCGACGGCAAGGATCTCTCCTATCTCGTCAGCAAGACCCAATACAAGGACTTCCAGATCCGCGCCGAGTTCTGGACCGACGAGGACGCTAACAGCGGCGTCTTCATCCGCTGCGAAGGCAACAAGACGATCGATTCCAAGGTCTGCTACGAGGTCAATATCTTCGACAAGCGGCCGGATCCGACCTACGGCACCGGCGCGATCGTCGACGTCGGCAAGGTCGATCCGATGCCGAAGGCGGCCGGCAAGTGGAATGTCTACGAGATCACGGCGCAGGGGCCGCATTTCGTCGTGACGCTGAACGGCCAGAAGACCGTCGACGCGCAGGACTCCAAGCACGCCAGCGGTTACGTCGCGCTCCAGTATGGCTCGGGCGTGGTCAAGTTCCGCAAGGTGCAGATCAAACCGCTCTGACGGCGCAAGGTCGAGAGGAGCCCGGTCGCGCCGCGGCCGGGCTTTCTGCCGCGTGGCGCGCGCTATCGGCCGGCGGCCTTCGGATCGTCGCCTTGCGTGCGCAAATGATGGCCGATCACGAGCCCGGTGAGGCACAGCAACAGCCCGAGCGCCGGCGGCGCAAACAGCGCCTCCTCCTGGAAGATGCCGTTCACCAGCACGACCATCGTGCCGAACGCGGCGAGCCCCTGGATGAGGATTCCGGACGAGGCGTAGAGGCGCCAGGCCTTCAGCGCCATCGCAAAGAAAAAGCCGAGCGGCACCATTGCGCCGATGCCCATCTGGTAGAGCAGCACGCCGACCGCGCTTTCCACCGCGCCGTCCATGGTGCCGGCCGCCTGCGCGGCGTTCCAGTCGATCGAGAAGTAGCCTTCGGAAAGATTGCCGCCGACGCCGAGCCCGCGGCCGATCGGGTTCTGCCGGAATCCGTCCCAGCCGCCCATGAAGCCGATCACGTGAAAGTCGCCGATCTGGAGTCCGATATGGATGGCTGCGATGGCGTACACCACGAGCCCGACCAACGCGACGGCAAGGGTGATGGTGGCGCCGAACAGCCAGGTTGCCGTCCAGGCCAGGGCCACGAAGATGACCAGGATGAGCGCGCCCTTGACGCTGCAGAAGATCAGCAACGGGATCGCGGCCAGCGCCAGCCAGCGATATCCGACCGCGAACAGGAACAGGATGGAGAAGGCGATCCCGTAGCCGAAGCTGATCGGGCTCATGTTCGGTCCGAAGATGCGCAGAATTGACGAGAGTCCGAGATCCTCGAACAACGGGCTGTTGAGGAAGCTGAAGCGGAAGCGGTCGATCAGATCCACCGGCACGTTGCCGGTCTGGCGCATCTCGGCTTCCCAGGATCCGGAGCGGGTCGCCTTCAGCTCGTCGAAATGCCAGAACGTGTAGCCGTTGGTGATGGTGAGCCAGAAATCGCGGAACAACAGTTCGACATATCCGCAGACGATCAGCAGCGCGGCGACGGCGACCAGGAACGGCGTCACGCGGATCTCGAAGGTTGCGGCGGTCAGCAGCGACAGCTGAAACAGAAAGATCGGAAACGCAATGTTGCGCAGATAGACGAGGGCCGCATGCGGATCCTGCGTGGCGCCGAGCAGGAAATATCCCGTCACGACCGCGAGGGTCATCAGCCCCCATTTCATGATCCGGTCGACGTCAGTTGAATGCTTGCGCTCGCGCAGCACATACAGCGCCAGCGTCACCAGCCACATGACAGCGCAGATCAGGAAATTGTAGCCTTTGACGAAATCCATCTCCTGCTCGGTCGTCATGTAGGATGACAGGATCGAGACGAACAGGTTCTGGAAGAAGATGATGAAGACGGCGATCGACGGCGCGTAGGCCGGCGCCGCGAGCACGATGGCGCAGCCGATCAGGCTTTCGACGACGATCGCGAGCCCTGCGTTGGCCGCCTGCATGATTGGCGCGAAGGCGATCGATGCCACGGCGATGCCGAGCGCCGGAAGCAAGTCGCCGGCCAACAGCGGCCGCGGGGCTATCTCTGCTTGCACAGGCTCTGACCTAAGATGACCGGACGTGTGGGCACGCTACACCGCATCGTCGATCTAGCCGCGCATTGTGTAAAAACGGGTTAACCAGACGACGCTAGCGGGTTCCGAGCAGCGCCTTGAGCACCCCTTGGTCGGCCTTGCCGGTGATGGCGTCGGCCAGGCCAAAGCCCTGTGACATTTCCCAATGTGTCCAGCCCCAGCATTGCTGCCGGGCGTAAGCCGTGACGCCGGCGAGCCAGCGCAACCGGCTGTCGCGCGGCGCGCCGGCCTTGAGCACCCCGAACTCGTTGATGATGATCGGGCGTGAATATTGCCGCTGCCAGGCGGTCGCGGGCTCGAGCCATTTGTCGATGCCGCGATCGGGGATGGCGCGGTCAACCATCGCCAGCGCCCTGGGCCTGTTCAGCAGGGTCAGCTGTTCCCGCAACTGTTGCACCCTGGGATCGTCGGCGCGGGCCGGATAGGGCAATCCGACGACGTCGTGGAGCGGCTCGTTCGGATCCCAATGGGCCTGATGGGTGAACACCATCGGATCGTAGAAGTGGACGGCATAGACGACGTTCGGATCGTCGAGCGGCTTAAAGTCGGGCAGCGAATCCGCGCGCTGCCAGTTGACCGGACCCGTGATCAGCGTGGTCCGTGGCAGCATTTGGCGAATGAAGCCGGCCAGCTCCCGGGCTTCGCCTTGCCATTGCGCGGCATCGACCTCCGGCTCGTTCAGGAGTTCAGCAAAAATCCGATCGGACGGGTAGCGCTGGATGACCCGCGCGAGCGCGGTCCAGGCGCTCTTCATTTCGGTCATCGCGCCCTGCGGATCGTCCTTGTGCAGCGCATTGAAGTACCGGCCCGAATGCAGGTCGATCGACACGACATAGCCGAGCCCGAGCAGGGTCTTGAGCGCGCTATCGACGGTTTGCAAGCGGGCGTCGATGTCGGCCTGAGTGGCGAAGCGCGGCATGACGAAGTCAGCGGGTACCGGCAGCCGGATGTGGGTCAGGCCGGCCTTGCGCAACTCGAGGAGCAGGCCGCGCGACGGCGCCGACCGCGGATCGGCGATCCAGCCGTCGGCATTGACGCCGCGCGACAAGGCCTCGAGCCGGTCCGCGGCAACGCCGTCGATCAAGGCAGGGCAGGCCCGCGCGGCGACCGACAGCAGAATGGATGCGGCGGCGAAAACGACGGGGATCGACGATAGCCGGGCCATTGGACGATCAACTCGCGATCATGTTGCAGCGGCGACGTGGTTCAGTCATTCGGTCCTGTCGGCCATGGCGGCCGGCTCCGGAAACGTCGCGGTTAGCCATATCGGCGAGACATTAGCGTTGCGTAACCCCGCGCATACGCGAAGGCATCGTTCTTGCCAATCCCTGCTCAAGAGCAGCCCGCTCGTCCCGGAACGGGACATCGGTTGAAGCGAAACGGCGCGGCTGCCAGGAGCGCGACCATGACGACAGGCAGGATCTTCACGGATTGGGATGACAACCATTCCAGGCTTTGGAGCCGTCGGCCGGTCCGGCTCGAGCATACCATGCACCAGCAGCCGGCGTTCTCGATGGACGATCTCGCGAAGCTGATCGAGCACTATCCGCGCGAGCACTACAGCCTGGTCAAGACCGGCGCGAAGGGATCGAGCCGGGTCTGGCGCGAGGGCGAGATCGGCAGGCTGCGCGGCCATCAGGTGATCGAGGCGATTTCGCGCGGCGGCCTGTGGTTGAACCTGCGCAACGTCACTGCGGTCGATCGCCGCTACCGCGACATGATCGAGCGGATGTTCGGCGAGATCGCAGCCAGGGTTCCCGGCTTCGACGCGCCGACCCATCAGGCCGACATCCTGATTTCGTCGCCCGATGCGCGGGTCTATTACCGCGCCGACCTGCCGGGGCAGGCGCTGGTCCAGATCGCCGGCCGCAAGCGCGTCTACATCTATCCCAACACGCAGCCATTCATCCGGCCCGAGCATCTGGAGAACATCGCGCTGTTCGACGTCGAGGTCGATATCCCCTACGAGCCCTGGTACGACTGGCATGCGCAGGTGATCGATCTCGAGCCCGGCCAGATGCTGAACTGGCCGCTCAATGCGCCGCACCGCGTCGAGAACCTCGACACCGTCAACGTCTCGATGACGATCTCCTATGTGAACGACGACATCCGCCGCACCCAGATCCTGCATCTCGCCAACGGCATGCTGCGGCATCGCTTCGGCTACGCGCCGCGCAGCCGCAGCATCACCGGTCCGGTCTTCTTCGCCAAGCAGGTCATGCAGAAGCTGCTGCGCGACGGCAAATGGGTGAAGCGTGAAGGCGCCGTGCGGCGCGCGATCGACTTCCGCCTCGATGAGAGCGATCTCGGCAAGATCGTCGACCTGCCCAAAGACCCGCCCAAGGCGGCGCTGGAGGCGGCGTAAGCGAGCTTGCCGGTTGCAGGTGCTGGAATGACAGTGTTGACGACAGCGGTTGAGAGATTCGGGGCTAGAGCGCTCTGACCACGCCCGGTTGGCCCGGCGTGCACTCCAGCGCAGCACGGTCCCAGTTCGCGTTGATCGCTGCTGCCTCATAGCTCGATTGCAGGAATTCGAGCAGCACCTTGTCCGGGTCTGCGGCCACCCGCACGGCGTCGTAGGGCAGGATGAATTCGCCGAGTGCCTCGCTGAAGAATGCCGCGCCGGGTCGCACCGGCGTGCTGCGATAGCCCGCGGGTTCCGGATAGGCGTAGGAATAGAAGGCGGGATAATCGATTGCGCCGCCGCCCGGCCAGAAGCCGGCGCTGCTGACCTCGTGCGAATAGGCCTCGTGCGCCACCGCGTCGGGCAAATGGGGCACGCCGCCGGGGTGCTGCGGTGCCGTTCTGCCGGAGAACCGCGTCACCGCGAGATCGAAGCTGCCCCAGAAGAAATGCACCGGGCTCGCCTTGCCTAGAAAGCCGGTCCGGAATTGCTTGAACACGCGATCGCAGTTCACGAGGATCTGGTGAAACCGGCGCACCGCATCCGCGTCGTACGACGCATGTTGCGTATCCTGCGAAAACGGGATCGGGTCGGCGACCTCGTTTGGCATCTCGTCGATGGCGACATCGATCCCGAGGTCCTTCAGATTGGTCATGGTCGCCGCGTAGAAGCTCGCGACCGATTGACCGGCCAGCGCCAATTCCCGCTCGGTGCCGTCGCTGGTCGAGATCCGGAGCTTGTGATCGACGAAGTCGAAGTCGATCTGGAACGTGCGGTCGCCGTCGGGGATCGGCGAGGTCGTCAGCCCGCGCGCGGTGACATGGAGCGTGACGTGCCAGGAGTGATTGAGCCAAGGCGACTTCGCCAGCCGGATCTTGCCGGCGATCTGGGTGAAGAGCTGGAGCGTGGCACAGCTGTCGCGCCACGCCGCGGTCGGCAGTTCCGGCCAGCGGGTCTTCTGTGTGTTGGTCATGGCAAACCTCAGGGCTGCGCCGACAGGAAGTCTTGCGGCATATCACGAAAATGGTCCCGATGATCTCGGGAACCGTCGCTTCCAAAAAAGCAGATAGGGCGGCAATCGCCTGGGAGCGCCGCCCTATCGCGTGGCCGTTAAGCCGTAAAGCTTAGCCGTGCGGCTTAGCCGTGCAGTTTCATGGCGGCCTCCGCGACCGCGCGGCCCTGATAGCGGGCGCCGGCGAGTTCGTTCTCGCTCGGCTGGCGGCTGCCGTCGCCGCCGGTGATGGTGGTCGCGCCATAGGGCGCGCCGCCGGTGACCTCGTCGAGCTTCATCTGGCCGGCAAAGCCGTAGTTCAGGCCGACCACCGTCATGCCGAAATGCAAGAGGTTGGTGATGATCGAGAACAGCGTGGTCTCCTGACCGCCATGCTGGGTCGCGCTCGAGGTGAAGGCGCCGCCGACCTTGCCGTTCAGCGCGCCCCTGGCCCAGAGCCCGCCGGCCTGGTCGAGGAAGTTGGCCATCTGCGAGGCCATGCGGCCGAAGCGGGTGCCGGTGCCGACGATGATTGCGTCGTAGTTGGCGAGATCATCGATTGTGGCGATCGGCGCGGCCTGGTCGAGCTTGTAGTACGACGCCTTGGCGACTTCGGCCGGCACGAGCTCGGGCACGCGCTTGATGTCGACGGTGGCGCCGGCTTCACGTGCGCCTTCCGCGACGGCCTTCGCCATCGCTTCGATGTGACCGTAGGCGGAGTAATAGAGAACGAGAACCTTGGCCATGATGGCCTCCTTCGGGTTGGATTGGGGGAGATGTTTCGGGGGAGGGGCATGCGCGGACGACTGTCCGCGCATGTTGGGTGAAAGGTGATCAGGCCGCGTCGACCAGCACGAGCTCGGCATCCTCGAGCGCGGTGATCTTCAGCGTGGCTTCATCGCGGATCGCAGCGCCGTCGCGCGCATTGACGCGCACGCCGTTGACTTCGATGCTGCCGGCCGCCGGCACCAGATAGAGGTGACGGGCCTTGTCGGCGGCGTATTCCGCGCTTTCGCCGGCCTTCAGCGTGGTGGCGAGCACCCGCGCATTGGCCCGGATCGGCAGCGCGTCATCGTCGCCGTCGATGCCGGAGGCAATGGTGACGAGCTTGCCGGAGCGGTTCGACTTCGGGAACGGCTTCGATCCCCAGGTCGGCTGACCGCCCTGCGTCGTCGGCTCGATCCAGATCTGGAAGATCTTGGTCTTGGACGGCTCCAGATTGTACTCGGAGTGACGGATGCCGCTGCCGGCGCTCATCACCTGCACGTCGCCGGCTTCGGTGCGTCCCTTGTTGCCGAGCGAGTCCTGGTGCGTGATCGCGCCTTCGCGAACATAGGTGATGATCTCCATGTTGGCGTGCGGATGCGCGGGGAAGCCCGAGTTCGGCGCGATCTCGTCGTCGTTCCACACCCGCAGCGCGCCGTGGCTGACATTGGCGGCATCGTAGTAGCTCGCAAACGAGAAGTGGTGCTTGGCCTTCAGCCAGCCGTGGTCGGCACCGCCCAGCTTTGCGAATGGTTTCAGTTCGATCATGGTTTACTCCGTTCGATGCGTTGGTTTCGATCTCGTTGACCCCTTGGATATGCCTCCGACTGTGGTATAGAAATAGAAACTATTGAAACTCATTGTTTCCAATATTGAGTACGGGGACAGCTGACCATGTCGAAACTGCCGGACTTCGAGGCGCTCGCGATCTTCGCGAAAGTCGTGGAATTGCGGTCGTTTGCGGCCGCCGCGACCGAGCTTTCGCTGTCCAAGGCCACGGTCTCGAAGGCGGTGAGCCGGCTCGAAGAGCGGCTCGGCGCACGGCTGTTCAACCGCACTTCGCGGCGGCTGGCGCTGACTGACGCCGGCCAGAAATTGTCGGAGCGTGCCGCGCGGCTATTGGCCGACGGCGAGGCCGCCGAGAACGAGGCGCTGGCGCAGTCGACCACGCCGCGCGGCCTGGTACGGCTCGCGGTGCCGATGAGTTTCGGCATCAAGACCGTGGCGCCGCTGCTGCCGGAATTCATGGAGGCCTATCCGGAGGTCGCGATCGATCTGCATCTCAGCGACGCGACGGTCGATCTGATCGGTGAAGGTTTTGACGCCGGCCTGCGCATCGCGCGGCTGCCGGATTCTTCGCTGATCGCCCGACGGCTGTGCGCCATGCCGCGCTACACGGTGGCGGCGCCGTCCTACCTGAAGCGCTACGGCCGGCCGACCCATCCGATGCATCTCGCCGAGCACAAATGCTTCGGCTACGCCTACCTCTCGACCCAGGGCGTCTGGCACTACACCAACGCGTCGGGCGAGCAAGCGAGCGTGCGTCCGGCCGGCCAGCTGCGCGTCAACAATGGCGAGGCCGTGATGCCCGCGCTGATTGCCGGCCTCGGCATCGCCGATCTGCCCGACTTCATCGTCGGCGATGCAATCGCGCGCGGCGAGGTCGAGGTGATCCTGAAGGGCTGGAAGCAGCCCGAGGGCGCCGTGCATCTCGTCACCCCGCCCGGCGGCCCGCGGCCCGCCCGCGTCGAGGTGCTGGCGGATTTTCTCGCCAAGCATTTCGCCAAGGGCCGCGCGCAGCGCAAGTAGAGGGCCGCGCGCAGCGAAAATAACGGAGCGCACGCTGCGGAAGCGGAAGCGCTCGCGCGGGCGAGGCCAAAGGCCGCGCGCGCCGTCACATTCGTGTCATCCCTTTTAAATTGTATAGATTGTGTGAACTAACCCATGATCGTGGGCAGGCGCGATCGTCTATCTCTTCATCCTGAACCTGTTGCCGCAAAGCACATTTTCGGAGGAACCAGATGATTGATCTGACCAAGCATGACTTCACGTCATTGTCGGTGAAGGATCTGCTCGATGCCCGCGAGGCCTATCATGTGCATCTGGCCCATCTGCAATCGGTCTACGCCACGGCGATCGGCCGCTATCTGATCCGCGACAACGACCGCAACGCGACGGAGCGGCGGCACCACTCCAAGCCGCAGGCACTCGGACCGCGCACGCTGTTCAATTCGTCGGTCAAGGACTGGTCGTGGCCCTGCATCCTCGTCTTCGTCCGCGACTGGATGAAGCGCTCCGAGCTGAAGAACCATCCGGAGAAGCAGGACCAACTGGTGCCGCCGTTCCTGTATCTGCCGGATGGCCGCGTCGTGCCCACCTGCGTCGTCAAGGTCGATCCCAACGAGGGCAGCCCCGGCATCGTCGACCCGCCGGTGTTCAAGAGCGATCTGGTTGGCGGCGGCTTCCCGGTCCAGACCATGATCCAGGGCAAGATCCATCGCGGCTCGATCGGCTGTCTCGTGACCAATGGCGAGACCGTGTTCGCACTCTCCAACCGTCACGTGGTCGGCGCGGCCGGACGCGAGATCTTCGCCGGCTTCAAGAACACCGACCGGCGTCTCGGCGTCAGCGATGCGCTGCAACTCGGCAAGCGCGCCTTCAGCGACGTCTATCCCGGCTGGCCCGGTTCGCGCGTGGTGGCCAATCTCGATGCCGGATTGATCCGCGTCGATGACGTCAAGGGCTGGACCGCGCAGATCTACGGCGTCGGCCAGGTTGGCGACGTCGTCGATCTCAATGTCGGCACCTTCCGCCTCGAGATCATCAACCAGCCGCTGATCGCTTTCGGTGCGACCAGCGGATTGATGAAGGGCAAGATCATCGGCCTGTTCTATCGCTACAAGACCGTCGGCGGCATGGAATATGTCAGCGATTTCGTGATCGGTCCGCGCGACGGTGACACGCCGCTCAACAACTATCCCGGCGATTCCGGCACAGTCTGGTTCCTCGACGATCCGGACGCCAAGAAGAACGCCGGCGGCGCACGCATCCTCAGCCCTCTGGCGCTCGAATGGGGCGGCCAGGAATTGTTCGGGTCAGGTGGCAAGGTCCCGATGCAGGTGGCGCTCGGCATCTGCATGGCGACGCTGTGCCGCGAGCTCGATGTCGAGTTGATCGGCGACTGGAATGCCGGCCACACCGAGTATTGGGGCGAATGGGGACACGTCAAGATCGGCGCCTACGCGACCGGCCTGATCGATGCGAAGCTGCCCAAGCTCTCGGCCATGATGGATGCCAATTCCGACAATATCGGCCTCGACGACAAGCTGCTTGCCGACCTCAAGCCGTATCAGCACGGCACCTTCGCGCCGCTGGCCGACGTTGCCGATTTGGTCTGGCGCTTCACCCGGCACACCGACGAAAGCAACCATTTCGCCGACATGGACAAGCCGGGCACGGACGGCAAGACGCTGCTCGATCTCTGCGCCGAGTCGACGCGCAACGTCGATCCAAAAGTCTGGAACGACTATTACGACGGGATCGGCGAGGACCGGCGCGGCGCGCTGCCGTTCCGGGTCTGGCAGATCTTCGACGAGATGGTCGAATACGCCGCCGCCAACAAGAAGCTGGAGTTCGTCTGCGCCGCGGGCATCGTCGCGCATTACATCGGCGATGCCTGCCAGCCGCTGCACATCTCGCAATTCCATCATGGCCTCGATCCGAACGACAAGAAGCACGCCAAGGTGCACAGCGTGTACGAGACCACGATGATCGGCCGCCACGGCAAGGATCTCATCAAGATGATCCCTGACGCGAAGACCAGCGACGTCGCGGAGATTGCGCCGGGCGCAACGCCGACCGGTCGCGATGCCGCCGTCGCCGTGGTCGCGCTGATGCAGCGAACGGTGAAGCGGCTGCCGCCGATGACGATCGTCAACCTGTTCAACTCGCATATGGGGAGCGGCCAGGTCGACGTGATGTGGTCGAAGCTGAAGGATGCCACGGCGGCCTGCATGCAGGATGGTGCCAAGACGCTTGCGAGAGTCTGGGAAGCGGCCTGGCGCGCCGGTGCGGGCGAGGATCGCGGGCAGGGCGGCAAGTTCGATCAGGGCAGCCTGAGCAAGCTCTACAACGATCCGAGCTTCCTGCCGGCGTATCCGCTCCAGCAGCTCACGCTGGATGCCAACGACCACATCGTGCCGGTCGGCGGAGCCGGAGCACGGCGCCGGAGTGCGCCAATCGCACGCCGCGCGCGCCCGCCAGCCGCGAAGAAAGCAGGGAGGAAGGCTGCCAGGAGTACGGCCAAGACTACGGCCAGGAGAGCGCCCAAGAAGGCTGTGGCGAAGGCCACAGCGCGCAAGCGTCTGGCCGCGGCTGCTCCGGTTCGCCGCGCCGCCGCCAGCAAGAAGACCGCAACCAAGCGCGGCGCGGCCAGGAAGCGGCCGGTCGCAAAGACGCGCAAGGCGTCACGCAAGCATTAGGATCTGCGCGTGGCGACGGCCGATGTCGTAGCGGCGTCGAAGCTGATCGAGGCCGTCGACGCCGCAGTTCGTTCGCATGCATGTAGCTGTGCCAGAGTTTCAAAATTTGTTGCAGACGACAGCGCGCGCTTGATCGCGGCGGTGAAGAAGATCGCGAGGCCGGATAGGGAACTCGGGTCCATTCGCCTTCACATTTAGTTGTCCGCAAGGTCGTTCCTTGCAACGATCCTTGGCCGCATTCATTTGCCAGCCTGAAGCAAATCGCCGCGCGGAACCCGCGCGTGCGCGGATCAATCATGTCGAACGAGGGCAATGGACATGAAGACGCAGCGGATTGTCCTGAGCGTAGCGATCGCGATCGGCGGCCTCGCTGCCGCAACACCTGCGTTGTCGCAGGAGTATCGCGGAACATGGGAACAGCAGATGGCGTGCACGCCGGATGTGTGGCGGCTCTGTGGCGATCAGATTCCCGACACCAACCGGATCGTCGCCTGCCTGCGGCAGAACACGCCGCAACTCTCCAGCGGCTGTCGTGCCGTATTCGAGTCCAGCGCCAGCGCGCAGCAGCCGCAAACCCAGGGGCGCGCGCCGCAGCACCCGCAGATGCAGCAACGGCCGCGCGCACCACAGCAGATCCAGCCGGCGCCGGTTGCGCCGCCGCGGCCGGCGCCCGGCGATGATGAAGACTAGAGCCTTTTTCGGGCGAAGTGGACGCCGGTTCGCGTAAGGAAGACGCGTCAAACATGAATCCTTAGAGCTTGACTTCGCAGACATCGACCCACTCGGCCGCGGTCAGCTCCGCCATCCGGTCGGGCGTGATGCGCACCGCGCTGTGGGTCGAGCCGGCGGCCGGCACCACGACGTCGAATGCCTTCAGCGAGACATCGCAATAGATCGGTAGCGGCGTCTTCAGCCCGAATGGACAGACGCCGCCGACCTCATGGCCGGTGATGTCGGCGACCTCGTCGAGGCCGAGCATCTTCGGCTTGCCGCCGAACGCTGCCTTCACCTTCTTGTTGTCCATCCGCGACGTTCCGGCGGCGACGATCAGCACCACGCGGTCGCCGACCCGCAGGCTCAGCGTTTTGGCGATCCGCGCCGGCTCGACGCCATAGGCCTCCGCCGCCAGCACGACGGTCGCGGAGCTTGTGGTGGATTCGATCACGGAGATATCGGGCGCCTTCTCGGCGAAGAAGGCGCGGACGGACTCGATGCTCATGAAGTTCAGGACTCTTGCTAGTCAGGATCTGGCAGACACCAAAGCAGGAAGCTCGGAGAGGCCGTGGATCCGGTGATCGGGCACGACACCGAGCTCGTCCATCTGGGTACGCAACGCCCAAAACATCGTCAATGGGGCAACCGTCTCGCTCTCGACGCAGGCCAACGCCATCGCTTCCGGCGCCACCCGCTCGATCCACGCGACGTTGAGGCCGAACGCCTTGGCGCCGCAGGCGTCCCACGGATTGGAGGAGATGAAGAGCACCTCCGCAGGAGGTATTTTCAACACTTCTTCGATCAGCGTGTAGGCCTCCGGCGCCGGCTTGAACACCTTGTGGGCGTCGACGCTGATGGTCGCATCGAGCAGCCGGTCCAGCCCCGAATTGCGCACCAGCGCGTTCAGCATGTCAGGGCTGCCGTTGGAGAGGATCGCGAGCTTCTTGTCCTTCATCGCCTCGAGCGCTGCGACGGCATCCGGATACAGCGCCAGATGCTGGTACTTGTCGATGATGCGTCCAAAGGTCGCTTCGTCATATTGCAGGCCGAGGCAGCGCAGCGTGTAGGCGAGGGAATCTCGGGTTGCGACGGCGAAATCCTGGTAGCGCTGCATCAGCGTACGCAGCCAGGAATATTCGAGCTGCTTGATGCGCCAGATCTGCGTGATGATGTCGCCATAGCCGGGGAATGCATCCTCGGTGACATCGGCCACCGACTGCACGTCGTAGAGCGTGCCATAGGCGTCGAAGACGATTGCGTTGATTGTCATTGTGGTCTCTCTTGCCCGCCGATCGTCGAATACAGGAATTTCCGCAAGGCGTCGACGGATTGGTCGCGGGCCGCCGCGTTGAATTCGAGGTGATGGCCGAGCATCTGCGCCGGCGTGCTGAAGTGCGGCACGTCGAAATCATGATAGGCGCCGGGGTAGACGATCAGCTTGATCGGATACCCCGTGTCCTTCCGGCGCGAGATGCCGTAGTCGTCGCGGCCCTCGGCCAAGCTCCGGCATTCCCTGGCCGGCGTCCAATCGTCGAGTTCGCCGACCATGATCAGCGTCGGCACCGTCATGTCACCCTTGATGCTGAGGCAAGGCGGGTAGAACGCCGCGGCGGCACGGAATTTCTCAGTCGCGTTACGTTCGATCGCCCCGCGCTCCACCGAGAACAGCGCAAGCTCGGCGCCTTGCGAGAACCCGACCACCGCGACGCGGGCAGGGTCGACGGACGATTGCCGTGCCAGGAAACTCAGCGCGCGATAGGCGTCATGGACGGTCGCGGCCGGCGGCCCGCTCGTGCAGGCGCTGGTGATGCCGCGCGGTCCGAATCGGTCGACCGTGAGCGTGACATAACCCCAGGCCGCCAACAGCCTGCCCCAACGCTCGTCGAGTTGTTTGAAGAACCCGCTGCAGCCATGCAGCAGCACGACCGCGGGTGAGGGGCCTGGTCCGTCCGGCAATCGCAGATAGCCTTGCAGCGGTTGCGCGTTTGCAAGCGGAGTCTCGAATTCGACGAAGGCGGGCGGCTGCCCCGCGCCAGCCGCATAGTCCGGCCCTGCGCTTCCGATCAGAAGCACGGCGAGGGATGCGGCAAGTCCGGTGAAGCTGGTCATGAACCACCTCCGAAGCTTGCCGCCGACAATACTCCCTCAGATGCCCAAAATCTTCCGCGCGTTGGCCTTCAAAACCTTGGGCCGGATCTCCTCGCGAATGTCGAGCTTGGCGAAATCGGCGAGCCAACGATCCGGCGTGATGACCGGCCAGTCGGAGCCGAACAGCATCTTGTCCTGCAGGATCGAGTTGATGTAGCGCACCAGGATCGGCGGGAAATATTTCGGCGACCAGCCGGAGAGGTCGATATAGACGTTCGGCTTGTGGGTCGCGACCGACAGCGCCTCTTCCTGCCAGGGGAAGGAGGGATGCGCGAGGATGATCTTGAGGTCGGGGAAATCAGCCGCGACGTCGTCCATGTACATCGGGTTGGAATATTTCAGCCGCATTCCCATGCCGCCCGGCATGCCCGAGCCGACGCCGGTCTGGCCGGTATGAAACAGCGCGATCGCGCCGCCGTCATTGATCGCCTCATAGAGCGGATAGGCCATGCGGTCGTTGGCGTAGAAGCCCTGCATGGTCGGGTGGAATTTGAAGCCGCGGACGCCGTAGTCCTCGATCAGCCTCTTCGCCTCGCGGACACCGAGCTTGCCCTTGTGCGGGTCGATCGAGACGAAAGGGATCAGCACGTCGAGATGATCGGATGCGACCTCGAGCATTTCGAGATTGTTGTAGCGGCGGAAGCCGGTCTCGCGCTCGGCATCGACCGGAAAGATCACCGCGGCGATGTTCTTGGCGCGGTAATAGGCCGCGGTCTCCGGCACGGTCGGCGGATGCTTGTGCGGCGACTTGAAATAGTCGGCCATCTGCGCCTGGAAATCGTCATAGCCGTCGTCGCCATGCATGCCGCACGGCTCCTCGGCATGGGTGTGGATGTCGATCGCGACGACCTTCTCGATGTCAGGCAGTTTGAGCTTGGGCATTTGGCTTCCCCGGCGGCGTGTTTGTTGGTGATGGAAAATAATTATATGATATAACGATTTTCGCAAGCGGTCTGACCGATGTGCGCGCGGTTGCGGATTGATCCGGGGTTCGGCCGGGAAAGTCCGTAAGGATGGGTCCGGGTCCGGCCCGCAAGCACGATTCGCCGGTCTTGCGGCCGCCATCCGGAAATGCCGGCGGGACGGGCCGCGGCGCGACAATCGTTGCGGCCGCCGTTTCCGATGCGATCTCAATGGTATGGCCGAGTGGCCGACGTGGGGGCCAGGCCGGGATAGGGCCGAAAATCGGCCCATCTCGGTTGACATTTAACGGTCCGATGGCTTAGAACGCGGCCGTCCCGCGCGGCAGGCCGCTTGTCGGGACAAATCCCATTTTGCCAACTATTGGCTTGCCCGGATATTGGCTTGCCCAAGCATTGGCATTGATCAGGTACGGCCTCCAACACGGGCCTTTCGAAGTAACAGGATTGTCCCATGAAGGTCCGTAACTCGCTGAAGTCGCTGCGCGGCCGCCATCGCAACAACCGTCTGGTCCGCCGCAAGGGCCGCGTCTACGTGATCAACAAGGTCCAGCGCCGCTTCAAGGCGCGCCAGGGCTGATTGCGCGCGGATCGGCGGCTGATTCCGATCCATCCTTCACAGGTCTTTGACGCCGCGCTGCTTTGCAGTGCGGCTTTGTGCGTCTAGACTTCGGCCATGGGATTAAACTTCTTTGGCCCGACCAACCGCCGGCTGGCGATCCTGATCGCCGCGCTTCTGGCCATGCCCGTGGCGGCCGTCGCGCAGGACGATCCGCGGGTGATCCCGCCGCCGAAGGCCCAGAAGAAACTGCCGGAAGCGCCGACCAAACTGCCGAAGGTTCCGGCCGACCGCACCCGCGGGCTGGATTTCCTGTTCGGCGCGCTGAAGGCCGCGCCCGATGAGGACAGCGCCCGCCATGTCGAGGCGCGGATCTGGGCGCTGTGGCTGCAAACCCCGAGCGATACCGCCGCGCTGCTGATGGTGCGCGCCAAGGCTGCGCTCGACGCCCAGAATGTCGATGTCGCGCTGAAACTGCTGGATGCGGTGATCAAGCTCCGGCCCGACTATGTCGAGGCCTGGAACCGGCGTGCGACGATCTACTACCTCAAGAACGACTATGTCCGTTCGCTGGGAGATCTGCAGCAGGTGCTGACCCGCGAGCCCCGCCATTTCGGCGCGCTGGCGGGTGTCGGCATGATCATGCAGGACATGGGCGACGACAAGCGTGCGCTGGACGCCTTCCGCAAGGCGCTGGCTGTCGACCCCTACCTCGAGAAGGTGCCGCAGATCGTCAAGCAGCTGACCGAGAAGGTCGAAGGCCGCGACATCTGATTGGCTACGATTGATCGCGATCGCGGTCCGATGGACGCGATGGGCACGTTAGCGCGAGCTTGGCGCTTGCTCGCGATCCGGTCCGGCGCAGGAGACTAGTGCAGGAACTTGCCGCGGGACGCGTTGTCCTGGGCTATGGCAGCGTAGAATTGCTGAAGCTCCGCCTCCAGGTGCTCATTCACGAGCAACAACGCCTTCAGGGCGCCGCGCAGGTCGCCATTGCAACTCGCCACGATCTGGTCGATGGCCGCATCGCTAGGGTCGGAAATCATGGTACTCCTCCGATTACTTCCCGTTGAACTCGTCGTGCGGACGCGGGTTCCTGTGGATACAGTGCATAAGCCTAGAAGCACCCAGGTAGCGTCCCGGTCTGGATGAAGCCTCGCGTCTGATGGCGAAATTGCCACCGGCAATCTATGAAATTACTAATGACGCAGGTATGAACCCGCTATCCACAGGCTGGGCGCATTGTGGACAACTCTGTGCCCCGGCGCGAGCCCGGAAAATCGACATTGGCTTTCCGAACCAGAGCTGGCCCGGGCAGGGCCCAAATCCGGCACTGGGCGAAACCTGATTTCGGCTACTCCGTAATTTCGGGGTGGCCAAAACCCTTCAAATACCCAACTCCCTTCAGGTACCCAACAGGCCCCGGACCTTCTCGATGTTGACCGCGATCATCGTGCTGGCGGCCGCCGGGCTGGCGCTGGGCCTGGTGCTGGCCCTGGCAACGCAAATCGGCGTCGCGCTGATCCAGCGCGCCTTTCCGCCGCAGGGGCGCATGGTCGATGTGGCCGGCGCGCGGCTGCACGTGGTCGAACTTGGCCCGCGCGATGCCGCGGGGCCGCCGGTCGTGATGTTGCACGGCGCAAGCTCCAATCTCCGCGCGATGCAGCCGCTCGGCGAGCGCATCGCCAGGACGCGCCGGGTGATCCTGATCGACCGGACGGGGCATGGCTGGAGCCCGCGCGAGCACGTTGCGGATTCGACGCCCGCGGTCCAGGGCCGGATGATCGCGGAGGCGCTGGCCAAGATCGGCGTCGACCGCGCGATCGTGGTGGCGCATTCCTGGGCTGGCGCGCTCGCGCTGCGCATTGCGCTCGATCATCCGGAGCGCGTTGCCGGCCTCGTGCTGCTCGCCCCGGTCGCTTATCCCTGGCGAGGCGGCGCCGGCCGCTATAACGACGCGATCTCGACGCCGCTGATCGGACCGTTGCTTGCGCACACGATCACGCTGCCGCTCGGCCTCCTCGTCGCCAATTCGGGCGCGAGCGGTGTGTTCGCACCGCAGCCGATGCCTGACGATTTCGTCCGTGACAGCGCGACATTGCTCCTGCTGCGCCCGCGCGAGTTCATCGCCAACGCGCGCGACCTTGTCTCGTTGAAGGCCGCCGTGATCGAGCAGGCGCCGCGCTATGCGGAGATCAAGGCGCCGCTGTCAATCATTTCGGGCGACGTCGACAAGACGGTCACGACCGGCATCCATTCGCGGTTGCTCGCAGCGACATTGCCACAGGCAAAGCTGATCGTGCTGCCCGGCGTCGGCCACATGGTGCAGTACGCTGCGCTCGATCTCGTGGCGTCCGAGATCGAGGCGATGGCCGGCAGATTGGTCCAACTGGCAGCAACACTAGATAAGACCGCGCCCGCGAATCTGTGATCCGGTAAGGCTTGCGCGGCTCCATCGCGCCGAACATCATGTTGTCGCGCGGTTTTCCGGTTTCATCAAAGGACACTTCTCATGCGGATCGACAACATCGCCGAAACCCTTGCCCAGGCCGGCGTGAAGCGCATCTACGGTGTCGTCGGCGACAGCCTCAACGGTCTGACCGAGGCGTTGCGCAAGCGCGGCACGATCGACTGGCTGCATGTCCGCCACGAGGAGGTGGCGGCCTTCGCCGCGGCCGCCGAATCCCAGATCACGGGAGATCTCGCGGTATGCGCGGGCTCCTGCGGTCCGGGCAATCTGCATCTCATCAACGGCCTGTTCGACGCGCATCGCAGCCGCACGCCGGTGCTGGCGATCGCGGCCCAGATCCCGTCGGCCGAGATCGGCGGCGGCTATTTCCAGGAGACCCATCCGCAGGACCTGTTCCGCGAATGCAGCCATTATTGCGAGCTGGTGTCGGATCCGGCGCAGCTGCCCTACATGCTGGAGAACGCGATCCGCGCCGCGATCGGCAAGCGCGGCGTCGCCGTGCTGGTGCTGCCGGGCGACGTCGCGATGCGGCCGGCGCCGAAGCGCGACATCGCGCCGAGTGCGGGCCTGCTGCCGCCCGTGCCGGTGGTGCGTCCGGCCGATGCCGAATTGAACGCGCTGGCCGGGCTGCTCAACGGCGCGCGGCGCGTCACGCTGTTCTGCGGCCGCGGCTGCGCCGGCGCGCATGACGGCTTGCTCAAGCTTGCCGAGACCTTGAAGAGCCCGATCGTGCACGCGCTCGGCGGCAAGGAATATGTCGAATACGACAACCCTTACGACGTCGGCATGACCGGCTTCATCGGCTTCTCCTCCGGCTATGCCGCGATGCATGGCTGCGACGTGCTGCTGATGCTGGGCACCGATTTCCCCTACAAGCAGTTCTTCCCGACCGGCATCAGCATCGCCCAGGTCGATCTCCGCCCGGAAAATCTCGGCCGTCGCTGCAAGCTCGATCTCGGCATCGTCGGCGATGTCGGCGAGACCATCGCCGCGCTGTTGCCGAAGCTCAACCCGAAGACTGATCGCAAATTTCTCGACGCCAGCCTCGCGCACTACAAGGACGCCCGTGCCGGGCTCGACGATCTCGCCCGCGGCAAGCCGGGGCAAAAGCCGATCCATCCGCAATACCTGGCGCGCCTGCTCAGCGAGCAGGCCACTGAAGACGCGGTGTTCACCGCCGACGTCGGCACGCCGACGATCTGGGCCGCGCGTTATCTGAAGATGAACGGCCGCCGCCGGCTGGTCGGCTCCTGGGTCCATGGCTCGATGGCCAATGCGATGGCGCATGCGATCGGCGCGCAGGCGGCGCAGCCGGGACGGCAGGTGGTGTCGATGTCCGGCGACGGCGGCTTCGCGATGCTGATGGGCGACCTGATCACGCTGACCCAGGCCAAGTTGCCGGTGAAGGTCGTGATCTTCAACAACAGCGTGCTCGGTTTCGTCGCGCTGGAGATGAAGGCCGCCGGCTTCATCGAGACCGGGGTCGATCTGAAGAATCCGGATTTCGCGGCAATGGCCCGCGCTATGGGCATTCACGGCGTCAGGGTGGAGGATCCCGGCGAGCTCGAGGGCGCGATCCGCGACGTCTTCGCGCATGACGGCCCGGCGGTGCTCGACGTCGTGACCGCGACGCAGGAATTGTCGATGCCGCCGACCATTACGCTGGAGCAGGTGAAGGGCTTCAGCCTGTGGGTGCTGCGCGCCGTGATGAGCGGCCGCGGCGACGAGGTGGTCGATCTCGCCAGGACCAATCTGTTGCCGCGTTGAACGCAACAAAAACGTCCGCCCTGGCTGGTGCGCAGGGCGGACTACGTCCGATGCCGCCGATTACTTCTGCTTGCCGTCCTTGTCGAAGGACGAGATGTAGGCCCAAACGTTCTGGGCTTCGGTCTCGTTCTTGATGCCGGCGAACGCCATCTTGGTGCCGGGGATCTTGGCCTTCGGATCCTTGATGTATTCGAGGAACTGTTCCTTGTTCCAGGTGATGCCGGAATTCTTGTTGGCATCGGAATAATTGTAGTCCGGCGCGCTGCCGGAGTGGCGGCCATCGAGGCCGTTGAGCTCGGGGCCGACCTTGTTCTTGGCGCCTTCGCCGATCGCATGGCAGGCGAGGCATTTGTTGAACGAGGTCTTGCCGGCGGCGGCATCCTGCGCCAGCGCGGAGGATGCTGTGGCCAGCGATGTGACGACCGCCAGCGCGCTCAAGGTCTTTAGGTTCATGGGGTTCTCTTCGTTTCGTCCCGGTGGGTAGTGATCTTTTGTGGCATGTCCGGCTTGGACAGGACAAGCCACGAAACTTTGACAGGTTTCATGGCCGCCCGCTTGTCCGAGAGAGAACTCGTCATTGCCGGGCGGGGCAATCCGACCTTCGGCCGGGTGGCTGAAACAAGGCGACTGAAACAGGTGCAGACGTGATTGATTTGTCGTAACAAATCGGCAAAGGGCAAACGCCCGCCGAGGGAACAGCAATGTCCATCATGATGCCGGCGGCCGACCAGGCCGTGCTTGCTCGCCGCGCCGAAATCGTGGCCGCCTTGCGCGCCATCGTCCCGGGCGAGGGCGTGATCGACAGCGCCGCCGAGATGCTGGCCTATGAATCCGACGGCCTGACCGCCTATCGGCAGCCGCCGATGGTCGTGGTGCTGCCAGATACCACCGAGCAGGTCGCAAAGGTCCTCAAATACTGCCAGGGCCAGGGCATCAAGGTGGTGCCGCGCGGCTCCGGCACCTCGCTGTCCGGCGGCGCGCTGCCGCTCGCCGACGGCGTGCTGCTGGGCCTCGGCAAGTTCAAGCGAATTCGCGAGATTGACTTCGACAACCGCGTCGTTGTCACCGAGCCCGGCGTCACCAACCTTGCGATCAGCCAGGCGGTCGCCCATGCCGGCTTCTACTATGCGCCCGATCCGTCGTCACAGATCGCCTGCTCGATCGGCGGCAACGTCGCGGAGAATTCCGGCGGCGTGCATTGCCTGAAATACGGCATGACCACCAATAACGTGCTGGGCTGCGAGATCGTGCTGATGTCGGGCGAGATCCTGCGCATCGGCGGCAAGTCGGCCGAGAATGCCGGCTACGATCTGATGGGGATCATCACCGGCTCGGAGGGCCTGCTCGGCGTCATCACCGAGATCACGGTGCGCATCCTGCAGAAGCCGGAGACGGCGCGCGCGCTGATGGTCGGCTTCGCCGAGGTCGAGGCCGCCGGCGAATGCGTCGCACGGATCATCGGCGCCGGCATCATCCCGGGCGGCATGGAGATGATGGACAAGCCTGCGATCCACGCCGCGGAGGCCTTCGTTCATGCCGGCTACCCGCTCGACGTCGAGGCGCTTTTGATCATCGAGCTCGATGGTCCCCAGATCGAGGTCGACGAACTGATCACGCGGGTCGAGAGCATCGCCAAGGGCTGCGGTTCGGTGACGCTGCAGATCTCCAATTCGGAGGCCGAGCGCAATCTGTTCTGGGCCGGCCGCAAGGCCGCATTCCCCGCGGTCGGACGCATCTCGCCGGACTATCTCTGCATGGACGGCACCATCCCGCGCGGCGCGTTGCCGAAGGCGCTGGCGCGGATCCGCGACCTCTCGGAGAAATACGGCCTCGGCGTGGCCAATGTGTTCCACGCCGGCGACGGCAATCTACACCCGCTGATCCTCTACGATGCCAACAAACCGGGCGAGATCGAGAAAGCCGAGGCGTTCGGCGCCGACATCCTTCGCTGCTGCGTCGAGCTCGGCGGCGTGCTCACCGGCGAGCACGGCGTCGGCATCGAGAAGCGCGACCTGATGCCGGAGATGTTCACCGAGATCGATCTCAACCAGCAGCAGCGGCTGAAATGCGCCTTCGATGCCGAGGGCCTGCTCAACCCCGGCAAGGTGTTTCCGACCCTGCATCGCTGCGCCGAGCTCGGCCGCGTCCATGTCCACGCCGGCAAGCTGGCCTTTCCGGATATCCCGCGGTTCTAGCGCCTTGTCGCGCGGCAAGGGTCGTCGATCGATACAATTCTTCGGGTTGTCCTAGCCCTCCGATAACCTTAACCGATGCTTGCCGCGACGCTCGTGACAAGCCATCACAGTGCCGCCGCGCGTCGCTGCAATTGCAGCTTGCACCATTTACACGGCCTTCAGCTGTTCCCCGGTATTTTCCCAAGATGCATGTTTTCGGGAACACATCGATGCCCAGCCTGGCCGACCAGCTGGCGCTTTCGCGCAATCGGCCCGCAGGTTTCGACTACATGCGGATCGCGCTGGCGTCGACGATCATCTGTCTGCACGGCGCCAACGTGACGCTCGGGCTCGGCCGGGCGCTGGAGATCCAGAGCACGCTTCGCATCGGCATCGCAATGATCCTGGCGCTGTTCTTCTCCCTGAGCGGCTTCCTGGTGACGGCGAGCCTGCAGCGCTGCAAGAGCCTGATTTCCTTCCTCGGCCTGCGCGTGCTTCGGATCGGGCCCGCGCTCGCGGTCGAGACGACGCTGTCGGCCATCATCATCGGTTCGGTCTTCACCGAACTGCCGTTGGCGCAGTATGTCGCCGACCCGAAATTCCACGCCTATTTTCTCAATATCGTCGGCGACATCCATTACGAGCTGCCGGGCGTCTTCCTGCACAATCCGCTGCCGGACGTGGTGAATGCCCAGCTCTGGACGGTGCCGTACGAATTGTGGTGCTACGTCGTGCTGGCGCTGCTCGCGGTGGCCACGATCTGCTTCAATCGGGTGGCCTACCTTGTGTTCCTGGTGGTCGTTCAGGTCGCGCTGGTGAGCTACGACATCTGTCGCTGGGACGAGGTGCCGATCCAGCTTCGCCCGCATCTTCTGGTGTTCTGCTTCCTTGCCGGCGTCGGCTTCTACCTCTGGCGCGACAAGGTGCCGTTCAACCGCACCGTCTGCCTGCTGGCGCTGGTGGCCTGTGCCGCCGGCATGGCGACCGGACGCGGCGACGCGCTGGCGCCGGTGCCGGCCGCCTATGTCGCGTGCTATCTCGGCCTGATGAATCCACGGCGCAGCTGGATCGTATCGTCAGGCGATTACTCCTACGGGCTCTATCTCTATGGCTTCGTCATCCAGCAATGCGTTGCTTCGTTCGGCCCGCCGGTCCAGCACTGGTATCTGAACATCCTGATCAGCCTGCCGCTCGCCTTCGGCGTCGCCGTCGCGTCCTGGCATCTCGTCGAGAAGCATGCGCTTCGGCTCCGCGGCCAGGTCGAGACGTTCGAGGCCGCGGTGCTGTCGCGGATCGCGATCGTCGGCTTCTGGCGCAAGCCGCCCGAGCGGGTCGAGCTGCACGCAAGGCTTGGCAACAGCAGCGCATCGATCTGACCTGCGCTCGCGGGAAGGACGAGCCCCGGTTCTGATTGAATCAGAACCGAGGCTCGAGCTTCTTGTCTTGACGCGTTTTCTTCACGCGAACCGGGGCCACTTCGCTCGAAAACGCTCTGCTATCCTCCCCGCGGCGCCACAGCTCACAGCAGCGCGTATTGCGTCCGCTCGCGCTTGGCGAGCAGCGGCAGCGCCTGCTCCGCGATGTAGGTCTTGAAATAGGCGCTCTCCGCATGCGCCTTGAACGCGGCTTCGTCCTGGAACAATTCGTAGAACAGGAACTGCGCCGGATTGTCCTTGCCGCGGCCGATCAGGAACAGCCTGGTGCCGGGGTCCTTCTGCGCCTCGGGCAGGAAGCTGTCGAGGATTGCCGCGACCTTGTCGGCCTGGCCTTCCCTGGCTTCCCACTGCGCGACGACCAGAAGGCCTGACGTGTTGATCGCATCGCTGATGGTTCTCGTGCTTATCGCATAGTGCTTCATTGGCATTCCTCCGTTGCTTTGCCCCGATCGAGCTTGCGATCCGGCCCAGGGCGAGACGCCGGCGATCGTCATGATCGCGGCGAACGAGCCGATGGCCGATCGTCGGGTGAGCATCATCGTCGTGGTGGTAGCTTCCGAACGCTTCATGATCGCCTCCACTTGATTTGCGCCAACCGTCGTGCCGGCCGAACCGCAGGGCGAAAGATAGTGATCGCTCGTTGAGCTCGGTTAGGTGGCGATCGAAGTGTCGATGTCGTGAACATTTCGATCATGATCGAAGCGTTGCGGCGGCGCGGCATGCGACAAATGGATGACTTCGACCGACGCCGGAGCTGGCCATGCAGACCATCGCCCCCGAGCTTGCGGAACTCGCCGCCCTGATCGCCGATCCCGGCCGCGCCGGCATCCTGTCGCGGCTGATGGACGGGCGCGCGCAGACGGCGAGTGAGCTGGCGCGGGTCGCGGGCGTCACGCCGCAGACCGCGAGCTGGCATCTGGCCCGGCTGGTCGAGCGTGCGCTGCTCAAGGTCGAGCGGCGCGGTCCGCGCCGCCTCTACCGGCTGGCCACCCCGCTGGTTGCGCAGATGCTCGAGGGGATGATGACGGTCGCGGCGATCGATCCGCATCCGTCCCGCCCGCCGCCGCGGATCGATGCGGAGATGCGCCGCGCCCGGACCTGCTACGACCACCTTGCCGGCGAGCTCGGCGTCGCGGTCACGGACGCAATGCGGGAACACGGCCACCTCCACCTCGACCAGGAAGCCGGCGAGCTGACCGCGTCGGGCCGCGCATTTCTCCGTGATCTCGGCGTCGACCTGCGATCACCGGCGCGAGGCCGGCGGCTGTTGTGCCGGCCCTGTCTCGACTGGAGCGAGCGGCGTCCGCATCTGGCTGGGCGGGCAGGGGCCGCGGTCGCCGACCTCGCGTTGCAGCGCGACTGGATCCGGCGCCGGCCGCAGGGCCGTTCCGTCGAGATCACCGAGGCCGGGCTCGTCGCATTCAGGGACCTATTCGGCGCGCGCATTTGATTTCGGAGCCGAATTTCGATACCGCCTAGCGGGTGGAAACGCTCAAAGTCAGAGACATCAAGGACGTCGAAGAGGTGGTGCGCGCGGCGGTCGCCAGCGAGCAGCCGCTCGAGGTCATCGGTCATGGATCGAAGCGCGCCATCGGCCATCCGATGCCGACCAACGCGGTGCTCGACGTCTCGGTGCTGAACGCGGTCAGCGCCTATGAGCCCAACGAGCTGATCATCACGGTCGAGGCCGGCGCGCCGCTCGCCGACGTGCAATCCCTGATCGATGCCAAGAACCAGCAATTCGCCTTCGAGCCGATGGACACGTCCGTGCTGCTCGGCGCTGCGGGAGCCGGCACGATCGGCGGCATGATCGGCGCCGGCCTTGCCGGTCCGCGCCGCATCAAGGCCGGTGGCATCAGGGATCATCTGCTCGGGGCGCATGCGGTGTCCGGGTTCGGTGACAGCTTCAAGACCGGCGGACGGGTGGTGAAGAACGTCACCGGCTACGACCTCTGCAAGCTGCTCACCGGGTCCTGGGGCACGCTGGCGGTCATGACCGAGGTGACGCTGAAGGTCATGCCGAAGCCGGAGGCGGAACGCACGCTGGTGCTGCGCTCCCTCGACGACGTCACGGCCAACAAGGCGATGACGGCGGCGCTGGGGTCGCCCTTCGACGTCTCGGGCGCGGCGCACCTGCCCGGCTCAGTGCTGCGGTCCGGGACCGGGGCGCTCGCCGGCCTAGCAGCCTCCGGCCAACCGGTCACGCTGGTGCGGCTCGAGGGGATCTCGGCATCGGCGGCACACCGGGCCGCCTCGCTGAGCCAGACACTCTCATCCTATGGAACGGTCGACAGCCTCGCTGACGACGCCTCGGTTGCGATCTGGAGCGCGCTGCGCGACGTGGCGCCGTTCGCGGCAAACGGTGCGCTCGGGGCCTGGCCGGTGTGGCGCATCGTTTGCCCGCCGGCCGCGGGCAGTGCGCTGGGCCAGGCGCTGGCGCGCTCGACCGGCGGCGACGTGATCTATGACTGGGGCGGCGGGCTGATCTGGGCCGCGGTGCCGCCGAGTGCCGATGCGCAGGCCACCCTGGTCCGCGGCCAGGTCGAGGCGATCGGCGGACACGCCACCCTGATCCGCGCCACCGTGGACATGCGCCGAGCGGTCGATGTGTTCCAGCCGCAACCGGCCGGGCTTGCCGCGCTCGGCGAGCGGGTGCGGGCGAGCTTCGATCCGAGGTCGATCCTCAACCGCGGCCGGATGATGCGAGGCGGGGCTGCATGAAGACCGAGTTTACCCTGGCGCAGCTCGCCGATCCCGACATCCAGGAAGCCGACAAGATCCTGCGCGCCTGCGTGCATTGCGGCTTCTGCACCGCGACCTGTCCGACCTATGTGCTGCTCGGCGACGAGCTCGATAGCCCGCGCGGGCGCATCTATCTGATCAAGGAGATGCTGGAGAAGGACAAGCCGCCGACGGCTGAGGTGGTCAAGCATATCGACCGCTGCCTGTCGTGCCTTGCCTGCATGACCACCTGTCCGTCGGGCGTGAACTACATGCACCTCGTCGACCAGGCCCGGGTCAGGATCGAGCGGGATTATCAGCGGCCGCTGACCGAGCGGCTGCTGCGGTCGGTGCTCGCCCTCGTGCTGCCGCGACCGGGCCTGTTCCGGATCAGCATGATCCTGGCCGGGCTCGTCCGTCCGTTCGCAGCGCTGCTGCCGACGCCGTCGGTCGGCGCGTCGAGCCCCGGCCTGCTGCGCCGGATCAAGGCGATGCTGGCGCTCGCGCCGCGCGGTCTGCCGCAGCCGGGACCGGCAGCGGGAACCGTGTTTGCGGCGACCGGCCGGCGGCGCGGCAGGGTCGCGCTGCTGCAGGGCTGCGCCCAGCAGGTGCTGGCGCCGCGCATCAATCAGGCCGCCATCAACGTGCTGACCCGACACGGCGTCGAGGTGGTGCTGGTCAGGGACGAGCAATGCTGCGGCGCGTTGACCCATCACATGGGGCAGGACGGCGACGCGCTGGCGCGCGCGCGGGCCAACATCACGGTGTGGCAAAGGGAAGCGGACCAGAACGGGCTCGACGCCATTCTGGTGACGACCTCGGGCTGTGGGACAGTCGTCAAAGACTACGGCTACCTGCTGCGCGAGGACAAAGCATTCGCGGAGCCGGCGCAGCGAATCTCGGCGCTGGCGAAGGATATCACCGAGTATCTCAGCACTCTCGAGCTCGCACCTTCAACGCAGAAGGGCGACGTCACCGTCGCCTATCACTCGGCTTGTTCGTTGCAGCATGGACAGAAAATCACTCAACTTCCGAAAGAATTGCTTTCCAAGAATGGATTCGTGGTGAAAGATGTGCCTGAGAGCCATTTGTGTTGCGGTTCGGCGGGGACCTACAACATTCTCCAGCCCGACATTGCGAGCAGATTGCGCGATCGCAAGGTCGCCAATATTGCGCTTGTCAAACCGGACATGATCGCCGCGGGCAATATTGGCTGCATGGTTCAGATTGCCGGCGGTACGTCAGTTCCTGTGGTGCACACGATTGAGCTTCTCGATTGGGCGACAGGAGGTCCCCGGCCAGGATTGAATTGATCGACTGCCACTCGAGCATGATCCGGACCTCAGCCTTGCCCCGACGCAACGTCTCTGACGCAATGTGTCTGAAGCAATGTGAAGGACCGGCGCTTCCTCAGCCACAGACGCGAAGCGATCGCGCGGCCATCATGCCCGACAAGCGAAGCGGAGGGCGCCTCTCCCCGAGGTGCAGCCAACGTCCGGCAAGCGATCACTTCAATACGCCCGGCGGACGCACATAGCGGCAACAGGAGGACCACGATGGCGAAGTCGAAGAAGGCGAAGAAAAGCAAGAAGGCCAAAAAGGCCAAGAAGGCGGTAGCGGCCAAGAAGAAGTCGGCCAAAAAGGCCGCGAAGAAGTCGGCCAAGAAGGCCGCGAAGAAATCTGTAAAGAAGTCGGCGAAGAAGGCAGCCAAGAAGACTGCGAAGAAAGCCGCAAAGAAGGCTGCTCCGAAGAAGGCCGCACCCAAGAAGGCTGCGAAGAAAGCTGCCAAGAAGAGCGCTCCGAAGAAGGCCGCCGCGCCGAAGCCGGCTGCCCCGGTCGCAGCACCGCCGGCGCCCGAACCTGCGCCGCAGCCGGCCCAGAGCTGGGCCACGCCGAGCCACGAGCCGGCGCCGAACTGGGGCACCTCCGACGGCGAGCACCACTAACCGAACCTGCATTGGTTCACCTGATCGAAGCCGCAGCGGACGCCGCTGCGGCTTTTTCCGTATCGGCAGTCCGTAGTTTTGCGGAGCGGACGATTCGCGTCGACGCCGCCCGCAGCGCGTCGAACCGTTGCTCGTTTCCGGCTGAGTGGGGTCGTTCAACCGCAACGGGAGCCTTAGTCTTGTGGTGCAAATGCAACACCCGCCAACCAACGTGTGGCGTCACTGCCAGAACGCCTAAAAAGTCGGCAGATGCATGTCTTTTCGCCTTCTCCAAAATGGGGGTGCGTTTCAGATTGATCACACGCGATTTAGTTGCAGTCCGTTATCGCGCGCCCTGGGGGCCACCGGAGCTGGGCTGTCTGGAAAAGTAGATGGGGATCGTCATGAAGAAACTGGCTTTGTTAGCAACGGCGCTAGCAATGATTTCGAGCTCGGCAATGGCAGCTGACATGGCGGTGAAGGCCGTCAAGGCGCCGCCGCCGGCTCCCTTCGATCCCTGGGACATCGCCTTCGGCGCCGGAGTCATGAATGACTACATCTTCCGCGGCGTCACCCAGTCGAACCACAATCCGTCGGTCACCGCCTATTTCGAGCCGCGCTACAACGTCAACAAGGACCTGCAGCTCTACATCGGCACCTCGACCGAAAGCATCTCCTTCGCCAACCGCGCCGCGGCTGAAGTCGACGTCTACGGCGGTATCCGTCCGACCTTCGGCGCCTTCGCCTTCGACATCGGTGTCTGGGGTTACCTGTATCCGGGTGGAACGTGCTTCTTCGGCGCCCCCACCGACACCGCGGGCAAGCCGCTCAGCGCGGAGTGCGCCACCAACTTCCTGCCGAACGGCAACGTCATGAAGAAGGACGTCTCGTTCTTCGAGGTCTACGGCAAGGCGACCTGGACCATCAACGACAACTGGGCGTTCACCATCAACGAATACTACTCGCCGAACTTCCTCAACACCGGCGCCTGGGGCAACTACTCCTCGATCATCGGCAAGTACACCGCGCCCAGCACCGTGTTCGGCTCGAGCGGCGTCGGCATGTACGTGTCGGGTGAGTTCGGCCGGCAGTGGCTCGGCACCTCCGACAGCTTCTACGGCGTCCCGGCGTTCCCGAACGGCATCAAGTATGCCGACTACAACACCTGGAACATCGGCATCGGCTTCACCTACAAGGTGTTCACGCTCGATCTGCGCTACTCCGACACCGACCTGTCGAAGGGTAACTGCAGCGCCTTCACCAGCGATTTCACCGCCGGCGGCACCACCAATGTCACCCCGATCAATCCGGGCGGCACGGGCTCCAACTGGTGCGGCGCGGCTGGTATCGCCAAGCTCTCGGTCGACCTGACCGCGATGTCCAGCCTGAAGTAATTTCCCCTTCCGGGGATCAAGGGGCGGCAGAGCAATCTGCCGCCCTTTTTGTTTTTGGCGGCTTGGTTTTCGGCGGCCAGTGCCGCGGCTTCGATTTCACCTCTCCCCGGCGGGGAGAGGTCGGCGCGAAGCGCCGGGTGAGGGTTCTTGCCCCTTCGATAGACCGTGACCCCTCACCCGATTTGCTGCGCAAATCGACCTCTCCCAAGGGAGAGGTGACCCGCGCCCGCGGCCCTGGCTCCGCTCGCTTACGACGCCGGAGCCTCGACCCTATCGCGCAAGGTGAAGCGCTCGCCGTCACGGACCAGCGCGACGTTGTGCTGGTGGAACGCATCGAGCGTCGAGCGATGGCCGATCGACACCACCGTGGTGTCGGGCAGCTTCTCGGCGATCAGCCGGTAGAGCGCGGCTTCCGACGGCTCGTCGAGCGAGGCGGTCGCCTCGTCCAGGAACAGGAATTGCGGTGCATGCAGCAGCGCGCGGGCGATGCCGAGCCGCTGTTGCTCGCCGAGCGACAGCATCCGGTTCCAGTGCGCCTCTTCCCCGAGCCGCGCCGCGAGCTGCGGCAGTCCGACGGCGGTGACGACCTCGCGGACCCGTCCCGCGTCGAATTTCGCGGCCTCGCCCGGATAGACCACGGCGTCGTGCAGTGATCCGATCGGCAGATAGGGACGTTGCGGCAACATCATCAGCGTGGCACCGGGGGGGACATTGATCGCGCCCTTGCCGAACGGCCAGATGCCGGCGATGGCGCGGAACAGCGTCGACTTGCCGGCTCCCGACGGGCCGGTGACCAGGGTGCGTGCGTTGCCGGGAAGGCTGAAGCCGTCAGCCGCGAGCAACGGCTTGCCATCGGGCAGGGTGACCACGAGATCGTCGAGTTCGATGCCACGGCCGCCGGCGGGTTTAACGTGGATGATGTCCTGCCGCTGCGCGAGTGCATCGCCGCCGCGGATCGAGCTCTCGAAGCCATCAAGTCGTGCGACCACCGATTGCCATTCGGCCAGCGTCCGGTAGGCCGTGATGAAGAAGGACAGAGACTCCTGCACGCTGCTGAAGGCGGACGCGGTCTGCATCATGCCGCCGAGCTGGATCTTGTTGGCGAAATAGGCCGGCGCGATCAGCACATAGGGGAAGATCACGGCGGCTTGCGAATAGGTCGCGGTGAAGGCGGTCAGCTTCTTGGTTCGCTGCATGATGTCGAGCCAGTTCCCGACCACGAAACCGAACCGATCGAGCAACCGCGTGCGCTCGGCCGGCTCACCCTCGAGCAGCGCGATCTGCTCGGCGTTCTCGCGCGTCCGCACCAGGTTGAAGCGGAAATCGGCTTCGAACCGCTGCTGCCGGAAGTTGAGGTCGACCAATGGCCGGCCGATCAAATGGGTCAAGGTTGTGCCGAGGATCGCGTAGATCAGCGCGCCCCAGACCAGATAGCCGGGAAATGCGATGTCGTTGCCGAACAGATGCAGCGGCGCCTGATTGGACAGGCCCCACAGGATGACCACGAAGGACGCAAGCGTCACCACGGAGCTCAACAGTCCGATCCCGAGCGTCAGGGTCTGTTCGACGAAGCGCTGGGTGTCGTCGGCGATACGCTGGTCCGGGTTGTCGGCGGCATCGCCGAGCAGCTGCATGCGGTAGTGGTTGGCATCGTGCAGCCAGCCGCGGAGATAACGCGTGGTCATCCAGCGCCGCCAGCGGATCTGCAGCCATTGATTGAGGTAGAGCTGGTAGACTTTCAGGGCGATCCAGAACGCCGCGAGCACGCAGAAATAGCCGATCTGATAGGTGAAGACCGCCTGATCGCGCTCCTGCAGCGCATTGTAGAAAACATTGTTCCAGCGGTTGAACAGCACGGTGAGAAAGACGCTGGCAAGCTCGATGATGATCACCGCGGCCAACAGTCCCCGGCCTGCCCATTTGTCATCGGAGTTGAAATAGGGCGAGGCGATGCGCCACACCGTCGCGAGCGTCGAGCGAATGTTTTTCACAGATTATCGTCTCCAGGGAAGGGGCCGCAAAGGCCTGAAGAATCGGGACAATCAGGGCGATCCTCGACTAAAGTCGTAGGTCTGGCATGCAAGCGTTGTCTTGTCCCGGCGATCGAGTCAACCCTAGCATGACGACAACGGCGAGGGGCGGGGGACCTTCGATTTTTCGCGAGGATGTGAGCGATCCTTACCGATCGTTCATTCGCGAGCCGGGGCTACGACTTTCCGACGGACTCCCGCAATCGCACCAGCGCGCCTGGCCGCACCGATGCCGGCGCGCTGCATAAAAATGTGGGAAGGATCCCGAGATGAACACCTGGAATCAAATCTACAATCCGCTGGGCAATGCGGGGCTGTCGACGATCGCCGCCGCGGTTCCCGTGGTCACGCTGCTGGTCCTGATCGCCAGCGGCAAGGTGAAGGCGCATATCGCCGCCATCATCGCCGTGATCGTGACCAACCTGATCACGATCTTCATCTTTGGCATGCCGACCAACATGTCGGTCCGCGCCACGCTGCTCGGCGTCGTCACCGGGTTCTTCCCGATCGGCTGGATCGTGCTCAACGTCATCTTCCTCTACCAGGTCACGGTGAGGTGCGGGAAGTTCGAGCTGCTCAAGCGCGCGGTCGGCGGCGTCACCGAGGATCGCCGCCTGCAGCTCTTGCTGATCGCGTTCTCGTTCGGCGCCTTCTTCGAGGGCGCCTCGGGCTTCGGCACGCCGGTCGCGATCACCGGCGCGGTGCTGATCGGGCTCGGCTTCTCGCCGCTCGCAGCCTCCGGCCTGTCGCTGATCGCCAACACCGCCCCGGTCGCCTACGGTGCGCTGGGCACGCCGATCCAGGGCCTCGCCTCGGTCACCGGGCTCGACCCCTACATCCTCGGCGCCATGGTTGGCCGGCAGCTGCCGCTGTTCTCGCTGATCGTGCCGTTCTGGGTGGTGTGGGCGTTCGCGGGTTGGCGCGGCATGAAGGAAATCTGGCCGGCGATCCTGGTCACCGGCGTGTCGTTTGCGGTCCCGCAATTCGTGATCTCGAACTACATCAATCCCTGGATCGTCGACATCGGCGCCTCGCTGATCTCGATGGGCGCGCTGATCCTGTTCCTGAAGGTCTGGCAGCCGCAGCAGCTCTGGCTGTCGCCGAAACTGCGCGGCCGCGATGAATCGGCGGCGACGATGGCTTCCGCTCCGCCGCTCGACAAGACGCCGCTGACCCAAAGCGAATTGTGGAGCGCGCTGCTGCCGTGGATCATCGTCTGCATCCTGATGCTGATCTGGGGCAATGGCGCGTTCAAGACCTGGGCCAACGCCAACTTCACCTGGAACTATGCGGTCCCCGAGCTCGACAAGCTGATCTTCAAGGTGCCGCCGGTGGCCGCCAAGCCGACGGCGGAAGGCGCGGTGTTCAGCTTCACCTATCTGTCGTTCACCGGCACCGGCATGCTGATCGCCGCGATCATCTCGGGTCTGTTGATGGGCTTCTCGCCGTTCAAGCTGATCGCCGAATACGGCCGCACCATCCGCCTCTGCGCGATCTCGCTGATCACAATCTCGGCGATGCTGGCGATCGGCACGCTGACCCGGCTCTCCGGCGTCGACGCCACGCTCGGTCTCGCCTTCGCCGCGACCGGCGTGCTGTATCCCTTCTTCGGCACCTTGCTCGGCTGGCTGGGCGTGGCGCTGACCGGATCGGACACCGCCTCGAACGTGCTGTTCGGCAATCTGCAGAAGATCACTTCCGAGCAGCTCGGCCTGTCGCCGATCCTGATGGCGGCGGCGAACTCCTCCGGCGGCGTGATGGGCAAGATGATCGACGCGCAATCGATCGTGGTCGCCTCGACAGCCACCAACTGGTACGGCCACGAGGGCTCGATCCTGCGCTACGTGTTCCTGCACTCGATCGTGCTGGCGTGCCTGGTCGGTCTGTTCGTGACCCTGCAAGCCTATGTGTATCCGTTCACGGAGCTGGTCCTGAAATAACTAGGCGAGGCGTCGCCCAAACGAAGATCCCCGCGGGTGAGAGCCCGCGGGGGATTTTGCATTTTCAAGCGCTTTTTCTCGGGCGGCCAAGCTGGCCAATCCCGGCCTCGTCCCATAGAAGGGGCGGCATCGCAATTCTTTTTGGGAATGGCATGGTCTCGATGAAGCGGATTCTGAACGGCGGCATGGCCGCGTTGGCGCTCCTTGCCGCGGCTCTGGTCGCGATTCCGGCCGAGGCTCAGGAAGGATTCCCATTCGGCGACGTGATGACGCTCGACGCCGCGCGCATGCCGGGCTCCAAGCGAATCCCCTCGATCGAGGTCGGCGACAACGGCGAGGTGATCCTCGAATTGTGGTGTGATGGCGGCAAGGGTCAGTTCTCGGTTGCCGGCAACACCATCGTGTTCGTTCCCGGCGCGATGGAGAACCGCAACTGCACGCCGGATCGGGCGCAGGCCGACAAGGATCTGCTGGCGGCGCTCGGCGACATGACGAGCTGGCGGCGGCACAATGAAGAGGTGATCTTCTCCGGAAGCAAGTCGCTGCGCTTTCTGATCAACGGCAACTGACCGCGGTCGCGCGTCGGCGCAGGCATTCAGGGCGTCGCGACCAATCCGCTTGCGGTGGCGACGATCCAGCGGTTGCCCCAGCGCACGATGGAATCGACGCGGCCGAGGCCGGGGACGACGTCGCCGCGCGCCGCCATCTTGACGCCCTCCGGCCCCTCGAGCACGGCGGTGCCGTCGCGGACCTCGACCACCGACCATCCGGGAATCGTGCTCGGCCGCGTCTCCGGTCCCGCTGCCAGCTGCGGCTTCGATCCGAGCATGGCGGCTTGCGCGCCGAGCGTCGTCGGCGCGGCCCCCAGCACTTGCGGGCGCGGGCTGGCGGGGGTGGTCTTCGGAATGCTGCCGGTGACCGATGGCTCGGCATTCGACGCGGTCCGCCGCGGGCTCTCGCTTCGGCGGCTCGGCGGTGCCTCCGCAACGTGCGGGGCGGGCGCTTCCTTCTGGGCCACCGGGACGGGGGCAGGGCTTGCAAAGTCGTGCCAGTTGGCGCCGCCGGTCCAACCCAGCACGAAGCTTGCGGCGAGCGCGGTGGCTGCCAGCAGCGCGGTGCCGATGCGGTCGGCGAACGGCTCCCGCAGCAGCAGGGCGGCGTCGTGGTTCTCGTTTGAGACGTCCCAGAGGTCCGCCGTCTGCGCCGGCGAATGACCCTCCGTCACATCTGTCGGCCAGATGCTCTCAGGGTTGATCGGCTCGCGGTCTTGCATGGCGTGACCCGTGTTCGGTGACGCAAAGGATGATCCTCGAAACTAAATCGAGCCTTAATTTTCGGTGACCGAACTGCGGCAGCACGAAGTCTTTTGGTCGCAGGCCCCGTAAATTGACGGGACGGCGAGGGCGGCCGACAATCGCAACCACGCCCCTGCATTGCGGCCAGAGATGCACGAGCCTCGAATCAGCATCGCTCCCGAAGACCCGCGGCAGCCGGAGGTGCGGCGGCTGGTCGATCTGTCGGACGCCTACATGCAGGCGCTGTATCCGCCCGACAGCAATCACCTCGCCGCCGCCGAGACGCTTGCCGTCCCGGGCACGGTCTTCCTCGTCGCGCGCCGTGATGGCGAGGTGATCGGGTCGATCGCCTTCCGCCTCATCGCGCCCGATCATGCCGAGATGAAGCGGATGTTCGTGCGCGCCGACGCGCGCGGCCACGGGCTCGGCCGCCGCCTGCTCGACGCGCTGGAAGACGTGGCGCGGCGCCGGCGGATCGCCCGCATCAGCCTGGAGACCGGAATCCGGCAGGCGGAGGCGATCGGGCTCTATCGCGCTGCCGGCTACCTGGAATGTCCGCCGTTCGCCGGCTACGCGCTGGATCCGCTCAGCCTGTTCATGACCAAGAACCTCTGACGTCCGCCGGCGCCGTCGGCTCGCGCATCGTGCAGCGCAGCGGTCGTTTCCGGACGTCGTCTCCGCAAAGCGGGTCGTTTCGGCCTGTGGCCGCGGCTATAGCGGACGCATGCTCGATTTCGCCGCACAATATGCAGCCTTTCAACGCCGCGACCCGGCCTGGGACGGCATCGTGTTCGTCGCGGTCAGGACCACCGGCGTGTACTGCCGCCCGGTCTGCCGGGCGCGCACGCCGCTCGCTCGCAACGTGCGGTTCTACGGCAGCGCCGCCTCCGCCGAGCGCGCCGGCTTCCGGCCTTGCCTGCGCTGCCGTCCGGAGGCTGCGCCATTCTGTCCGGCATGGAAGGGCACCAGGACGACCGTCGAGCGCGCATTGGCGCTGATCGAGGACGGCGCACTCGACCACGGCAACGTCGCCGCGCTGGCCGATCGGCTCGGCATCGGCGCGCGGCATCTGTCGCGCCTGTTCGCCGCGCATCTCGATGCCTCGCCGCTGCAGGTCGCGCTGTCGCGGCGCGTGCAGCGCGCCAAGTGCCTGATCGACGGCGGCGATCTCCCGCTCGCGCTGGTGGCGCAGCGCGCCGGCTTCTCCAGCGCAAGGCGCATGAACGCCGCCTTCGCAAAACTCTACGGCCGCTTGCCCGCCTCGTTGCGACGGAAGCGGCCGCCAGGCGTCACCATGCAACCCAATGGAGACCAGCAATGGCCAAAAGCTACGGCAAGAGCTACGGCACCGTCAGTGCCGAACAGAAACTCGGGATGAACGGCCTCGACTTCGTCCAGGGGCTCGTCTCCGGCGCGCTGCCGCTCAACACCATCGCGCGGACGCTCGGCTATGACGTCACTGAGGCCGAGCGCGGCCGCGTCGTCGTCACGCTGCTGCCGACCGACGCGCATCTCAATCCGGCCGGCACCGTGCATGGCGGCCTCACCGCGACGCTGCTCGACAGCTGCATGGGCCTTGCGGTGCAGTCGACGCTCGACGCCGGCACCAGCCAGACCACGCTCGAGTTCAAGATCTCGCTGCTGCGTCCGATCACGCCCGACACCGGCCCGATCCGGGCCGAGGGCCATGTGCTCAATTGCGGCCGCCGCGTCGGCACCGCCGAAGGCAGGGTCACCGACGCGAAGGGACGGCTGCTTGCGCATGGCACGACGACGTGCCTGATCTTTCCGGCCTAGCGCGGACCGCCGCGGAGGGACTGCGCCGACATCGCATCGAGGCACGCGATGCCGGTTCAGCCAGAGCGAGCTGCGCGGACTGGGTCAGCCCGAGTAGCCAGCGTGTTCGGGCAGGCGAATGAGACCGAGCTGAAGCATGGCGGTGATCGCATCTTCCTGTCCGAGCTCCTCGGCGATCCGTCCGTCCTGCACGCGCAGCACGGTCGTGCCGGCGAACGTCATCTTGCGGCCGGAGGCTGCGGGCAGCGAGCCGAGGCGGAAGTCGCTGAATGCGGGTCCGGTGTGGGTGCCGCCGCCTTCCCAGCGGCCGACGACGAGGTCGCCTTCCGCGACGAGATCGCCGACGCCCCAGAAATTCAGATCCGGAAACGCCTCGCGAAACTCGGTCATGAACTTCGTCACCGCGGCGCGGCCCTTCTTCGGTTCGTGCATCGGGTAGTGCACGACAATGTCGGCCGTGGCGAGCTCGTTGATGATGCGCGGATTCCAGGGGTTGCCCCAGAATTCCTTGAACCACCGGCCCACGACGTTCTTGTTTTCCTCTGACATCTCTCGTCTCCATTTGCGCGTTGCCGGTATCGCGGCCGGCGTTGTGTCGATGCGCGCAGTGAACATTCGATGGCGCCTATCGAACCACCCGATTTCAGATCGGGCGCGCGACCGCGTTCGAGACGAGATTCCGCTTTGTCGATATGGCGCTTAGCGTTGTTTCCCGAACGTCGTCGCGGAATCGGAAAGCGGGTGGTTCGCGCAAGGCGCGCGCGAGAGCATCTTCGCGAGCACACAGGAGATCATCATGCGTAACTTCGATGCGATCGCCGCGTTGCGCGGCGACGGGCTTCGTCCCGAATTGCGGGCGTTGCTCGATCGCGCGGCGGTCGAGCCTCGTTCCGAATTGTTCGTCAGGAGCGACGGGATGCTTCAGTGCGGTCCGGACGCCACCCCGAAGCCGGTGCGAGACAATGTCGTGCCGCTGAAGACGAGGGCGGCCTCACCGAAGGAGAGTGCCGGCGTTACCGCCACACCGACTTGTCGGCGTCCCAGCGCTGGCCCTTGAACTCCTTGAGCAGCGCGTCGATCGCGCCGTTGTCGTTCTTGGCCTCGCTGCCTTCCTCGTCGCTGCTGGAATCGTCGGACAGATTCAGCTTGGCGCCGGCACTGTCGTCCGATGTGGAGACGGTGGGGCTCGAGACCCACAGCATCAGTTTGTCGGAGCTGCCGGGCTTGTCGGGCGAGACGAGGGCGGTGACCTCGTAGTTCTGGGTGAGGCCGAGCGCAGGGTAGACCGCGCTGGGGCGCTTCAGCACCAGCTTGAGCTTGCCGGTGTTCGCATTCCAAGTCGCGGAGGCGGGCTTTGCGACAAGCGTCTTCGCCAGCACGCCGGCGATCGCGGTTGCGAGCTTGTCCTTGTTGATCTTGTCGCCGTCGCGCCAGTCGGCGGCGGCGAAGCGGATGGTGCGGTCCATCTCGACCACGCCGCTGGTCCAGCCGGCCGCCATGACGCCGGGCGCCGCTTTCACCTTGGCGAGCAACGCGCCGGCGTGCTCGGGATCGACGGTGAGGTTGATGGTCTGCTCGCCGGAGCGCATCGCATCGCAGGTCACTGACAGGCTGGAGGTGCCGATCTCGACGGCCTCGCCCTTCAGGCTCTTGAGGAGGTCTGCGGCTGCATCGAGCTTCACCCGCACGCCGATCGATTCCGGCGAGACGTCGGTGAAGTCCTTCGGCTGCGGCGTGATGCCGTCCTCGGTGGCCTGGTTGTCCTGGAATTCCTTCTCGCTGAGATCGGAATTGTCCGTCGAGGCGACCTCTGTCACGGTCTGGCCGATCGTGATCTGGCCACGGAACTCAAAACTGTCGCCGGTCTGCTTGCGGTTCAGCTTGATGGTGACCGGCTGCTTGTCGGCGACGCTCTGGGTGCTGCCGGACAGCGACTGGCCGTTGACGGTGAGGTTGGCGACGAAGCGGTCCTTGCGGTCGGAGCTCTTGTCGGCGGGATAGCAGACGTCGAGCACCGCCGCGGTCACGGTCTTGCCCTGGCGGGTTTCCTTCAGCACGACGTCGGCATTGCCGTCCATCAGGCCGTCGATCGCGGTGAAATAGCGCATCTCGGGGCCGCCGCCGGCTGCCGGCTTCGTTTGCAGCTTCATCTGGGCGAGGGCAGGCGCCGAGGCGACGGCAAGACCGAGCAGCAGGAGCGGGAGCGCGCGCATACGATGAGTCCTCGAAGGGCAGAATCGGTTCCGTCGTAACTAGCAAACCTCCGTGTCATTGCGCAAAAAAGAAGGCCGCGTGACGGCGGCTGTCGCGTTTGGACTGAACTGACCTTTGGCTCTGTCATGACGAATGCAGATGTGCCGTGCGTCATCCGCGTTCGGCAGGTTCCTCGCCGTTCTCCAGCCGGCCGCGCAGCGTCGTGACGACGTGGGCCATGGTTTCGATATCCTTCAGCGAAAGTCCGTCGGCGAGATTGTTCACCCAGGGCAGTTGCAGGCGCATCGCCGCGTCGAAGGCTTGCTGGCCCTTCTCGCTCAGCACCACGAGCTGGGCGCGGCGGTGATGCGGATTGGTCTCGAATGTCACGAGCCCGTCCCTTTCGAGGTCGTTGACGATGCGCTGCACGTTCTGTCTGGCAGCGCCGAGGTCGCGCGCCAGCCACGCGACCGGTTGCGGGCGTTCGGCGGTGACGATGGCGCCGAGGATCTGCCAGCGGGCGCTGGTCAGCCCGAGCCCCGCCACCAGCCGGTCGCCTGACGTGAACAGCAGGCTGTTGAGCCTGAACAGGTCGAGAATCAGGCCGCTCAGGGCTTCACCCGCCGGCGTTCGCTTGGTCTGTGGCATTTGTCCCATAGGTGTATATTGACATCATAATGTCAATATCGATATGTATCGATACGATCGAAATGACATCATAGCACCATAGCAACGGAGCAAGCCATGCCGCATATGCGCCCCCTGGACCCCGCATTCCCGATCGACCGCCAGCTCGCGGTCGCGGCCACCAACGTCGTGCTCGTCAATCTCTTCACGCTCGATGCGGCCGACGAGGACGCCTTCCTCAGGGCTTGGCAGGACGACGCCGCCATCATGAAGCGGCAGCCCGGTTTCATCTCGACCCAGCTGCACCGCGCGCTCGGCGACAGCCCGGCCTATCTGAATTACGCGGTGTGGGAATCCACCGCCGCCTTCCGCGCCGCCTTCATGAACCCGGAGTTCAGGGCCAAGCTCTCGGCCTATCCGGCCTCGGCGGTGGCATCGCCGCATCTGTTCCAGAAGGTCGCGGTGGCCGACATCTGCGTCGCGTAAGGCACGATGATTTTTGGTCGAACCAGCATCCCCGCAGACGCTGTACGCCTCTCCCGCTTGCGGGGGAGGCCGACGCGCATAGCGCGCGGCGGGTGGGAGTTCTATCCCCCACGAAGGTTCTCGATCGGGGAGATACCCCCACCCCGACCCTCCCCCGCAAGCGGGAGAGGGAGCGCAGCGGCATTCGGGGCGACGTCCGAATTGTTCAACCGTGGATCGCCATGAGAACAGCGAGCGTGGCGACACCGGTCAGAAAGGCGATGTCGAGAAATCGCAGCGGCGCCTTTGGACGATGACCGATCGAACCGAAGATGACGTAATAGAGGCCATAGCCTGCGCCGAGAACGGCGAACGTCAGCGTCTGCTTGAACCAGAACGTCAGGACGACGGCAAAGTCATCGACTCTGTCCTGGGCATAGGCGCCCAATGCGAGCACCGCGCCGATCGCGTAGAACAGCGCCAGCGTTGTCGTCAGTGATTTGGCGTCGCGGGACATCGGATCGTCCTTACATCTCGATCGTGATCAAATCGCAAAAAAGAAGGCCGCCCGGAGGCGGCCTTCGATTGCGATGCGGATGTGCAGCGGGGGCTTAGAAGCCGCCCATGCCGCCCATTCCACCCATGCCGCCGCCCGGCATCGCCGGCGCCGCGTCCTTCGGCACTTCGGCGACCATGGCTTCGGTGGTCACCAGCAGGCCGGCCACGGAGGAGGCGTCCTGCAGCGCGGTGCGCACCACCTTGGCGGGGTCGATGATGCCCTTGTCGACCATGTCGACATAGTCCTCAGTCTGGGCGTCGAAGCCGAAGGTCTCCGACTTGTTCTCGAGGATCTTGCCGACCACGATCGAGCCCTCGACACCGGCGTTCTCCGAGATCTGGCGAACCGGAGCTTCGAGCGCCTTGAGCACGATGTTGATGCCGGCCTGGACGTCGGCATTCGGGTTGGTGAGACGGCCGACCGCCTTTTTGGCGCGCAGCAGGGCGACGCCGCCGCCGGGCACGATGCCTTCCTGCACCGCGGCGCGGGTCGCGTTCAGCGCGTCCTCGACACGGTCCTTCTTCTCCTTGACCTCGACCTCGGTCGCGCCGCCGACCTTGATGACGGCAACGCCGCCGGCGAGCTTGGCGAGGCGCTCCTGCAGCTTCTCACGGTCGTAGTCCGAGGTGGTTTCCTCGATCTGCGCCTTGATCTGGCCAACGCGGGCGTCGATGTCCTTCTTCTTGCCGGCGCCCTTGACGATCGTGGTGTTCTCCTTGTCGATCACGATCTTGCCGGCGCGGCCGAGCATGTTCACCGTGACGTTCTCGAGCTTCATGCCGAGGTCGTCGGAGATCAGCTGACCGCCGGTCAGGATCGCGATGTCCTCCAGCATCGCCTTGCGGCGATCGCCGAAGCCCGGCGCCTTGACGGCGGCGACCTTGAGACCGCCGCGCAGGCGGTTGACGACCAGCGTCGCCAGCGCCTCGCCCTCGACGTCCTCGGCGAGGATTAGCAGCGGACGGCCGGACTGCACCACGGCTTCCAGCACCGGCAGCATCGCCTGCAGGCCGGACAGCTTCTTCTCGTGCAGCAGGATGTAGGCATCCTCGAGCTCGGCGGTCATCTTCTCGGCATTGGTGATGAAGTAGGGCGAGAGATAGCCGCGGTCGAACTTCATGCCCTCGACGATGTCGACCTCGGTCTCGAGCGACTTGTTCTCCTCGACGGTGATGACGCCCTCATTGCCGACCTTCTGCATCGCCTGCGCGATCATCTTGCCGATCGCGGCGTCGCCATTGGCCGAGATGGTGCCGACCTGCGCGACCTCGGAGGACGAGGCGACCGGCTTGGCGCGCTTCTCGATGTCCTTGATCACGGCGGCGACCGCGGTGTCGATGCCGCGCTTGAGGTCCATCGGGTTCATGCCGGCGGCGACCGACTTGGCGCCCTCACGGACGATGGCCTGGGCCAGCACGGTCGCGGTGGTGGTGCCGTCACCGGCGGTGTCGTTGGTCTTGGAAGCGACCTCGCGCAGCATCTGCGCGCCCATGTTCTCGAACTTGTCGTCGAGCTCGATCTCCTTGGCGACGGTGACGCCGTCCTTGGTGATGCGGGGCGCGCCAAAGCTCTTCTCGATGACGACGTTGCGGCCCTTCGGGCCGAGCGTCACCTTCACGGCGTTGGCGAGCACGTCGACACCGCGCAGCATGCGGTCGCGGGCGTCTCCGGCGAATTTTACGTCCTTGGCAGCCATTGATTTGAACTCCTGGAAAAAGTGTGGGGCGGTTGTTTGCTGTTTGTCATCGCCGAGGGGGCTTCCCCTCTCCACGCAACCGAGGTGTACCTCGGTTGCGCATTTTGATTTTGCGCAAGTCGGGCAGGCCCGACTTGCGTGGGAGAGGGTGGACGCGATGCGGGAGCATCGCGGACGGGTGAGGGGTCTGTCTCCGCGGATGGAGACCCCTCATCCGGCGCGCCTTGCGCGCCACCTTCTCCCACAAGGGGAGAAGGGAAGAGGTCGCCATGCAGACGCGGCGGCCCTCGGAGTTCGTGGGCTTACGCCAGCACGCCCATGATGTCGGACTCCTTCATGATGAGGAGCTCCTGGTTGTCGAGCTTGACCTCGGTGCCCGACCATTTGCCGAACAGCACGCGGTCGCCGACCTTGAGGTCGATCGGGATCAGCTTGCCGGCCTCGTCGCGGCCACCCGGGCCAACGGCGACGATCTCGCCCTGCGACGGCTTCTCCTTGGCCGAGTCCGGAATGATGATGCCGCCCTTGGACTTCTCCTCGGCATCGATACGCTTGACCACGACGCGGTCATGCAGTGGGCGGAAGGTGGATTTAGCCATGACGTTCCCTCTTGGAGGCTCGGTTTCAGGTCCGGTTCATCGAGACCGGCGTTGAATGCCGGCCCGGTCGGCGCAGGGCAGGACGCCCGGCGCATTTAGCAATCGTGGTGCGAGAGTGCTAATTGCGGGCCGGGAAATATGGCTTGGCGCAGTTTCTGTCAAGCAAACGGGTTAAGGCCTTGGTGAGGCCAATATAGGATGGTGGACCAGAAACCAAATCGTAGCGATGACGTAATTTTGTCAGACGTCATTGCTCCGTCTTAAGTTTTACGCTTGGCTGCAGGACGGGTGCGGCCGGGACATTGTCGGGGGATACATATGATCAGGTCACTCAACGCGCGATTGGTCGCACGGTTCGCGGCCGTTTCGGCGCTGACGACACTCTTGGGGGCGTGCGGCAGCATGAGCCTGCCGTCGTTGTCGTCGAACCCCGAGCCGGTGCCCTCCGAACCGGGGGTCGCCCCGGAAATGCCGGCGAGCATCCGCCCCGACGAGATCGTCGGCCGCTGGGGTCTCGCCTCGTTCCAGAATCCCGCCGACCGCGCCCGCACCGAGGCCGCCGCGCGCGGCCAGTGCAAGCAGCCTTACGTCATCGGCGCCGGCCAGAACGGCGGCGTCATCATGCATCTGGCCGACCAGGCCACCCCGCAGGAACTGCGGCTGAAGGGTTCCCCGAGCGGCAAGAACTATATCGGCCCGCCCGGACCTGTGCCCGGCGAGCAGGACCGCGAGATCATCTCGTTCGACGGAAGGGTCCTGATCACCCGCTTCGTCGACAAGGACGCCGCTACCCGCTACGGCAACATGGTCTACGTCCGCTGCGCCCCGCGGGCGTAAGAGCGAGGCTGGTCCTTCCGTTCATCCTGGAGCCGCATCGGCAGTACACCTCTCCCCTTGTGGGAGAGGTCGAATTGCATCGCCAGATGCAATTCGGGTGAGGGGTATCTCTCCACGAGTGACCCTCTCTGAGTCCGAGCTCGCGGATAGAACCCCTCATCCGGCGCTGCGCGCCACCTTCTCCCACAAGGGGAGAAGGGAAGGCCGCCCGTCATTGCGAGCGAAGCGAAGCAATCCATGGTCCCGCTGCGGCACCATGGATTGCTTCGTCGCTTTCGCTCCTCGCAATGACGGGGATGGACAGTCGGTACAAACAAAAACGCCGGCCCTTGAGGCCGGCGTTTTCGTAATTGTCTGGCGATCGCTCAGTTGAACATCGCGTCGATGTCGTCCTGCGAGGCGTGGCCGGCGTCGCCGTCGAGCTTCGGGCCGTTGAGCAGACGGGCATCGCCCTCGCGGGTGTCGACGATCGGCGGGGAGTGGGTCTTGATCGCGTCGACGCCGCCCCAGATGTTCATCATCTCGTTGATGTGCTGCTCGATGAACTTCATCGTCTGCATCACCTTGCTGATGCGCTGGCCGGTGAGGTCCTGGAAGTTGCAGGCCTCGAAGATCGAGACCACGCGTTCCTGAATATCTTCGCTGAGCCGCTTCTGCTGGTCCGGCGTGACGTTGTTGGCCAGCGCGCTCGCGGCCTGGTCGATCGCCTCGACCGCTTCGAGGATCTGCTGGGTGGCCTGTTCGGTGCCGCCGACCACGGCGCCGAGCTCGCCATTGACCTTGGCCATCTCCTCGCCGTTGAAGCTCTTGCCGTGCAGCACGGCGATCTCGCGCTTGGTGCGGCTGATCGCGTCGTGGATCAGGTCGAGCTCGACCTTGAGCTTCTCGCACTGCTCGACCTGCGCGCGGTAGGTCTCGAGCAGCGCGTGCGTCTCGGCGACTTCGCGGGCGACCGCGGCATCGACGCTGTCGCCGGTGCGCTGCGCCGGACTTGCGGCCATCTGGGCGCGGATCGAGCGAAGCTCGGCCATGATCTCGCGATGCATCGGACCGAGGTCGGCGCCACCGGTCACTTCCGGCTCCGGTATCGCGACCTCACCCATCGCCTGCTCGACACGAAAACGCTTGCGCTTCACTGACATGATTTTCATTCCCGCCCCTTCACTGCAGTCCGTTCTAGACAGTGCGGATTTAACGTCAGGTTCACGCGGGAACAGTTTGCTGGATCGTGCGCAACCGCTGCGATACTTGTGATTAACCATGTCGCTGCGGCGTTCACGCAAAATAAACGCTGTCGGGCAAAACCGCGTCGCATTGCCGACGTGGTGAATCGAAACGGCCGATCCGTTTACCAAACCGATGCGGTTTTCATTGCTTATTGACCACGTGCAACGGCGCAAGTCGGCGCCCTCGCGCATCACGTCACGACGAAACCAGTACAGAGTACGTCGATGTTCAGGAAAACCACGCTTGCGCTGCTCGCCGGCGCGTCTTCTCTTATTGCGATTCCCCATTCCGCCATGGCGATCGATGCGTCGGCTCAGCCCGAGCCCACCGTGATCTACGCCAACCAGGGCGCACCGCAGCCGCCGATGCGCACCGCCTATGTGCAGCCGCAACGCTCCAACATGGGCGGCGGCTTCATCGAATTCCTGTTCGGCGATGCGCCATCGTCGCAGGGTTATGCGCCGCAGCCGATGTATCAGCAGCAGCCCGCCTATTACGGCAACCGCCAGGGGCTGCCGCCGATGGATCCGCAGCAGCAGATGATCCGTCAGCAGCAAGAGGCCTTGGGCGATCCGGCGCAGCGTCCGTTCGATCCGCAATATGAAAAGCAGCTGGTCGACTATCACGGCAAGGAAGGCGCCGGCACCATCGTCGTCGATACGCCGAACAAGTTCCTCTATCTGGTGCAGGGCGACGGCCGCGCGCTGCGCTACGGCATCGGCGTCGGACGGCCCGGCTTCACCTGGGCCGGCACCAAGACGATCTCGGCGAAGAAGGAATGGCCGGCCTGGACGCCGCCGCCGGAAATGCTGGCGCGCCGTCCCGACCTGCCGCGGCACATGGAAGGCGGTCCGGAGAATCCGCTCGGGGCGCGTGCGATGTATCTCGGCTCCTCGCTCTATCGCATCCACGGCTCCAACGAGCCCTGGACGATCGGCACCAACGTCTCGTCCGGCTGCATCCGGATGCGCAACGAGGACGTCATCGACCTCTACGGCCGCGTCAATGTCGGCGCCAAGGTCGTTGTGATGTGATCGTGTAGCCCAGCGCGAAGCACAACGATGGGTTAGTCCGCGTCGTCCCGGCGTAGGCCGGGACCCATCCCCCAGCTGTCATCGCCCGGCTTGACCGGGCGATCCAGTATGCCGCGGCCTCTCGGCTCAAGCACTGCGGCCTCTGGAATACTGGATCACCCGCATGCGCGGGTGATGACACCGCGTGGTTGAGTCGGAATCAAAACGGCCGCTCGGTGTGAGCGGCCGTTGTCGTTTCAGCGATCGCGTTTACGCGTAATCGCTGTTGTCGTCGCCGCCGTTGTCGTCGAAGTCGTCGGCGTCTTGATCATCGTCACTGTCCCGGTCGGCCTGCGCCTGGTCGAACGCGCCGGCGCGCGAGCCGTAGTCACTGTCGCGACCGGACGAACCGACATCATTGATCCCGGCGTCACGGGCGAGGTCGCTTGACGACTGGTCGCCGCCCCAGGGGCGCGAACCGCCACCGAAATTGCCTGCATCGGCCAGCGACTGGTGACCGCCGCCGCCCATCATGCCGCGGATGCTGGAGAGCAGCAGCCCGCCGCCGACCACGCCGGCCGCGGCCGCAGCCGCGGTGCCGAGGAACGAGCCGCCACCGGCACCGGGCGCGCCGCCGAAAGCCGGGGGCTGCGGGCCGCCATAGGGCTGGCCGTATTGGGGCTGATTGTATTGCTGCGGCGGCTGGCCATAGCCGCCGGCCTGCTGCATCGCCTGGCCCGAGTTCCAGACCGGGCGGCTGCCGCCGATATCGGGCGCGCGCACCGGCGGCACCGAGCCGTGCGGCTGGCCTTGTCCCTGTCCGAAGATCGCATCGCGCATTGAATCGAGGAAACCGCCTTGCTGCTGGGCCGGCGGCTGCTGACCGACCGCGGCCTCGAGCTCCTGGATCCGGTCATGGGCGCGCTTCAGCGCCTCGTCCTGCACCAGCGCGGTCTGAACCAGCGCGTAGACCGCATTCGGCGCGTTGCGCAGGCCCTGCATGATCGCGGACATGGCCTCGCTGTCGCGCGGGGCATTCTCCAGCTTGGCGAGCCGGTCGAAGAGATCGTCGATCAATTGGCGTTCTTGCGGTGTCATGGCGTTCTCCATCGCGTCGATCGAATCGGCGCGCGGCTGATGTAGGACGGGCTTTGTGGCGCAAGGAGTGGGGGCCAGAATTAAATTTATGTATGCGACAATACGACCGCAGGTTTCTTTATGGATCTTGTCAGGCCTGTGTAACTTTATTCGAGTGTAACTTTATTCAGGGCCAGCAGCGCCGGGAAATCGTCGCCGGCGAGATAGGCATGCTCGGTTTCGCGCTGCGTCGTCAGCGGATCGAGACTCTCAAGTGTTTCATCGACGAAACCGGGATGGCACATCACGAGGCCGTCCTCCGGCAGGCCGTCGAGAAAGCCGCGCATCAGCGCCGCGAAATCGTTCTCGCGGGTGAAATCATAAGCGCCGGCGAAGGCCGGGTTGAAGCGTAGGCCTATTCGCTGCGCCTTGATCCGGAACTGGGTGCTGAGCACGTTGAGCACCAGCGCCTTCGGCGCCGCCAGCTGGCGCGCCAGCGGACCTTCGCGCCCGCACTGCCGCACCCAGGCGTCCGGCGCGCGCTCCTTCACGGCGCGCAGGAAGCCGTCGCGCACCTGCGGGAACAGCTGCGCGTGCTGGTGGCCGTCGACGAAATCGGGCGCGCGGCCGAACAGCTCTTGGAAGGCATCGAGCTGCGCCAGCACCTCGGCATGAACCAGCTCGGCGTCGAGCCGATGCATCAGCCCGGCGCGCAACAGCCGCGGGAACGGCAGGAACATGTCGCCGTCGAGCGGGCGGAAATGCATCGTCAGCGGCCGGAACGGCGCGGTCAGCGTCACATGCAGCCCGATCGCGCAGCGCGGGCTTTTCGCAACCGATTCCTGCAATGCGGAAGCAGCCTCGCGGCCGATCGCCGGCGTCACCATCATCACCGACGTCGCATTGAGGCGGCCGCGCTCGATCAGATCGCGGATCGCGCGGTTGACGCCGTCACTCAAGCCATAATCGTCAGCACACAGCCAGATCCGGCGCAGTGGAGCGGATTTGACGTTCGCCGTCATTTGCCGCGACTCCTCAATGCGAACGTCAAATCCAAGAGCTCCACTGCAAGAATTGTTTTCTAGTGGTCCTTTGATCCCAACATTCGCAAAGTGCCTCCCGGTCGGAATGCGAATGTTGGGATCGGACCACTAGGCGGTTTCGCTCATTCGGCGGCGGTCCGCTCGGAGGCATCTTGCGTCGCGCCGCCGTCGGCGTGCTTCTCGGTGTGCTCGGCGACGAAGTAGATCGGCCGGGCCTTCAGCTCGGAGAGGATCTTGCCGATATATTCGCCGACGATGCCGATCATGATCAGCTGCACGCCGCCGATCGTCATCACGCCGATCATCAGCGACGGATAGCCGGGCACCTGCTTGCCGGTGGTCAAGACTTCCCAGAGGATCGAGAGGCCGAACAGGAAGGCCGCGCCTGCGAGCAGCGCGCCGAGCAGGCTGGCGAAGCGCAGCGGCGCCACCGAGAACGAGGTCAGGCCCTCGATCGAGAGGCCGATCAGCCGTCCGGCATTGAAGGTGGTGACGCCATGCGCGCGCGGCGCCGGCTCGTAGTCGACGCGGATCTGCTTGAAGCCGATCCAGCTGGCGAGGCCCTTGAAGAAGCGGTTGCGCTCCGGCAATTGCCGCAAGGCCGCCGCCGCGCGCGGCGACAGCAGGCGGAAGTCGCCGGCATCCTCGGGGATCTGCTGCCGCGCGCCCCAGTTGATCAGCGCGTAGAAGCCGCGCACGGCAAGCCGCCGCGCCGCCGATTCATTGTCGCGATGCGCCTTCGCCGTGTAGACCACGTCGTAGCCGTCATCGATCCAGTGCGCGACCAGTTGCTCCACCAGCGTGGGCGGATGCTGGCCGTCGCCATCCATGAACAGCACCGCGCCGCGGCGGGCATGGTCGAGGCCGGCCATCAGCGCCGCCTCCTTGCCGAAATTGCGCGACAGCGACACCACCTGCAGGTCGAGCCCATCGGCGGGCAGGCCGCGCGCGATGGTGAGCGTATCGTCCGCGCTGCCGTCGTCGACATAGATCACTTCGCAGGCCAGCCCGTAACGGGCGCGCAGCGACCTCGCGAGGTCGATCAGCCGTTGGTGCAGCGCACTGAGCCCGGCGGCCTCGTTGTAGACGGGCACGACGATCGACAGACCCTGCGCGGCGGCGGTCTTGGCGGTCGTGGTCAGGCTGGAAACGTCAGAGCCCAGCATCATCGGTCAGGTTCCAGAACAAGAGCGTTTTCGGGGCGAAGCCTGCCCCGCACTTGATGCGGGGCGGGTTCCGGTTCGCGTGCAGAAAACGCGTCACAACGAGCGATCATGGACACAATATGGTACCGGCGGCCGCCTGTCGCCAAGATGAACGGCCGGGCCGACTCATTGTCGCAGGAACGCCTCGAGCTTGGCGAACAGCGGGTTCTCGCGGTCGAACACATAATCCAGCGACACCACCGAGACGGTTTCGGCGCCGTGCTCGCGCAGGAAGCTGCCGAGCGCGTAGAGCTTGCCCGGTGGGCAGTGCAGCGTAAGCATGCCCGACGAGGTCGGCCCGCCGAACGGGGCGACCACGCCGAAACGCTGATGCGCCTCCGACAGCAGCGCATCGTTGCAGCCGGCAAAGCGGGTGCGGACCTCGCGGTACTTGGTTGCGCGGGCCCGTGCGGCGATGTGGTCGAGGATCACGCGCGCGGTCTCGCGGGCACCGGTCGACCAGTCGGCATCCTTTGAGGCCACCAGATTGGCCTGGCTGCGCAGCATCACGCCGTCGTCGAGCACCTTGAGCCCGTTGGCGGCGAGCGTTGCGCCCGTCGTCGTGATGTCGACGATCAATTCGGCGGTGCCGGCCGCGGGCGCGCCTTCGGTGGCACCGGCGCTCTCGACGATGCGGTAGTCGCCGACGCCGTGTTTGGCGAAGAAGCCGCGCGTCAGGTTGATGTATTTGGTCGCAACCCGCATGCGGTGATTATGCTGCTCGCGGAAGCCGCTCGCGACGTCGTCAAGATCGGCCATGGTGCGGACGTCGATCCAGGCCTGCGGCACCGCGACCACGACATTGGCGAAGCCGAAGCCGAGGCCTTCGATCATCAGCACGCGCTTGTCGGGATCCGGAATGCTCTCGCGCACCAGGTCCTCGCCGGTGACGCCGAGATGCACCGCGCCGCGCGCCAGATTGGCCGCGATCTCGCTCGCCGACAGGTAGGCGATCTCGACATTGTCGACGCCGGCAATGGTGCCGCGATAGTCGCGCGCGCCACCGGCTTTCGACAGGGTCAGCCCGGCGCGGGCGAAAAAGCTTTCCGCGTTTTCCTGCAGGCGTCCCTTGGACGGAACGGCGACGACGAAGGGCGTGCTCATTGGGTCGCTCCGCGGCCGGCGGCCTTGCCATGCCGGGTCATCGCCTCGATCCAGACCGAGAAGCCGACCGCGGGGATCGGATTGGCCGATCCGAGCTGCGACATCAGCCCGTCATAGCGGCCGCCCGCGACCAGCGGCTCGCTGCCGTTCCCCTTCGCGTGCAGCTCGAATTCGAAGCCGGTGTAGTAGTCGAGGCCGCGGCCGAACGCGGTCGAGAACCGCGTCTTCCGGATGTCGATGCCGCGCGCGGCCATGAAGCCGACCCGGCTCTCCAACTGGTCGATCGCGGCGGAAAGGTCGAGCCCGGCGTCACTGGCCAGCGCGCGCAGCTGCGCGACCGCGTCGTCGGGATCGCCCGAGATGGCGAGGAAGCGCTTGATGGTCGCGACCGCATCGCGCGGCAGCGCCCCGGCCTTCAGCGTCGATTGCTCGAGGAAACGGTCGGCGATCTCCGCGACCGTGCGTCCGCCGACATTGGTGGTGCCGGCGATCGACATCAGGTCGGTGACCAGCGCCAGCGCCGCCTTGCGGTCGGAGCCGGCGAGGGCCGCGAGCACGCCCTCATATTCGTTGCGGCCCGGCGCCGTCGAGAGTGTCAGCTGCTCGATGTCGTCGGTCAGCGAGACCTTGCGGTTGAAATCCTTGATCAGGCGCCGCCGCCACACCGGGTAGAGCTCCAGCGCATCGATCAGCGCGTTGAACAGCGCAACGTCGCCGGTGCGGATCTCGACGTCGGTCAAACCAAACGCCGTGGTCGCCTCCAGCGCCAGCGCCAGCATCTCGGCGTCGGCCGCGGCGGGGTCCTGCCGTCCGAAGGATTCGATGCCGGCCTGCAGGAACTGGCTCGGCGCGCCGCCGCGATAGCGGAACACCGGGCCGAGATAGCTGAAGCCGGCCGGCTGGCCGGCGCGAGGCGAGGCAAGGTAGTCGCGCGCCACCGGGATCGTGAGGTCCGGACGCAGGCAGAGCTCTTCGCCGCTGGGGTCGGTGGTCAGGTACAGGCTCTTGCGGATGTCCTCGCCGGAGAGGTCGAGGAACGGCTCGGCGGGCTGCAGGATCGCGGGTTCGGACCTGATGTAACCGGCCTGCGCGAACGAGGCCAGCAGCGCATCCGCCCATAGAGCGGATCCGGCGGCGGATCGTGGTGCGGCAGCTTCGGTCATCTCGAGGTCCAATTCGCCCCGCAATCGCGTTTCGAGGCCGGTTCCATAGGTGGTGTTGGCGGAGCCCTTAGCATGGCCGATCCATGGTTACGACAGGGATCACCCAAGTGGCTTAATGATTGGGTTCGTTAACGATTTTGCGACGGCTTGGCTAGGGGCCGGGCGCGCCGAATTGCGAGTGAGGTGAGCACGCCTCTCAGGCTCCCTCCCCCCTTGCGGGGGAGGGTCGGGGAGAGGGGTGCCGCTTGCTCCGTCGTGTGACGGTTCGCGCGGATTCACGCTTGCGGCGTTCGCGTTACAAGGGCTGGATTGCACGAAGCGGTAAAATTCCGGCCCGCCGGAGCCCGGGGCTTACCCCTCTCCCTAACCCTCCCCCGCAAGGGAGGAGGGAACCCTTCCGCTGGTGCGTCCATCACTACCGCACCAATCCCCGAGCGCGGCCTGCACCAGCGCCAGCGCGGCGACGGCGGCGGTGTCGGCGCGCAGGATGCGCGGGCCGAGTGCGAGGCGGAGGATGGTGGGCTGGCGCAGCAGCAGCGCGCGCTCCTCTTCGGCAAAGCCGCCTTCCGGGCCGACCAGGACATCGATCCCGGCATTGGCAGCTTCGGCAGCTTGCAACGCCCGCACCGGGTTCGCGACATCTGCGGCCTCGTCGCAGAACACCAATAGCCGCGCCTGGTCGCGGCCGGCGAGGAAGCGCTCGAGCGGCACGGGATCGGCGACCTCGGCAACCGAGATGATGCCGCATTGCTCGGCCGCCTCGACCACATTGGCGCGCATCCGTTCGCCATTGACCCGCGACACCTGGGTGAAGCGGGTCAGCACCGGCACCAGCCGCGCGGCGCCCATCTCGACGGCCTTCTGCACCATGTAGTCGAGCCGCGCATGCTTCAGCGGCGCGAACACATAGGCGACGTCGGGCAGGCGATCCTGCGCGCGGGTCTGCGCCGTGATCGTCAGCGTGTCGGCGCGCTTGCGGCCGGAAATCGCCGCGCGCCATTCGCCGTCACGGCCGTTGAACACCAGCACGGTGTCGCCGGCGCCAAGCCGCAGCACGTTGCCGAGATAATTGCTCTGGTCGCGTTCGAGCGAAACGGTTGCGCCGGCGCCAAGCGGCGCATCGACGAACAGACGGGGGCTGCGAAAATCGTGTTCGGGCATGTTCGGGGAGGATCTTCATATTCCCTGACGGACATCGTTCACCAGCGCTGCGGCGGCTTCACTGCAGCTCGGCAAGTTTACCAAACTGAACGACACCGTAATCCCGCGGACTCGCCATGAACTCGCGGGCCGGGTAGAAAGAAAGCGTCGATACATTGCTTCTGTCACCAAGTCATTTTTTGAAGTCCGAGGGGTCGCTTGCACGCGGCCCCTTTTGTTGTTCGGTCGGTGCGGCCCGCAGATTCAAGACGACGCATGACCGAAAATCCTGTTCAGACAGATTTGAAGTCCGTTTTTACCGCCGTTCGTAGCCTAAAGGCTTAGAATCCGGGAACAATTTAATGTGGCCGGTGTGGCCCTACGCCGCGCTGTCGCCCAAATCCACGGGTTGTTAAGGGCTCACAGGAATCGTAAAACGCCCCCAAATTTCGTTGCTTCGTTTTCGTTGCGCTGGGGTTGCCTGGACCTTTTGCCGGAGAAACACCCTCGATGATCCGCCGACTGATCGTGCTGACCGTTGCCGCGACCGCCCTGTCCGTGGGGCAGGCCGCTGCCCAGAGCGCTTTTCCGGCTCCGCTGCCTGGACAGGCCGGCACCGTCAACGACCCCGCGTTCCCGCCGGTTAACGGCGCGCGGCCGAGCCGGGCAGGCACCGCTTCGGATCCTGCGTTCCCGCCGGTCAACGGCGCGCCGGCGGCCAGGGTCGGCGCCACGCCGTCGGCATTTCCGTCCAATGGTGCAGCTCCGATCGCCGGCGGCGGTCTGTCATCCCCACCGCCCCCGCCGGGCGCCGGTGGTGGCGGCGGTCCCGGTGACGCCTGCATGAAGGATTTCGTGCCGCTGCGCGAGGAGACCGAGAAGCGCGGCAAGGCGATCAAGGCGGCGAGCGACCGGCACGCCAGCCCGCAAGAGGCCTGCAAGCTGATCGGCAATTACAGCCAGGCTGAAGTCAGGATGATCAAATATGTCGACACCAACGCGACGAAGTGCGGGATCCCGCCGCAGGTCTCCAACCAGCTCAAGGACGGTCACAAGAATACCGAAGCGCTGCTGAAGAAGGTCTGCAACGTCGCAGAGCAGGCCGCGGCGCAGCCGCGCGGGCCCGCGGGGCCGTCGCTCAGCGACGTGCTCGGCTCGTCCGCCTCGCTGCCGGAAGCGACCCCGACCAAGAAGGGCGGCAGCACCTTCGACACCCTGAACGGCAACGTTCTCACCCGATGATGGATCGCAGATGAGCGACGTATCCGCCCGCGTTGCCGACTCCACAGGCAACTGGGTGGATACCCATGCGCCGGTCTGGTCGCGGCCCTATCTGAGGCTCGCGCGCTACGACCGGCCGATCGGCTCCTGGCTGCTGTTGATGCCATGCTGGTGGTCGGCGGCACTCGCCGCCGGCGTCGCGCACGATGTTCGCTCGCTCCCGCTCACGGTGCTGCTGTTCTTCATCGGCGCCTTCGTGATGCGCGGCGCGGGCTGCACCTGGAACGACATCACCGATCGCGATCTCGATGCCAAGGTCGAGCGCACGCGGTCGCGGCCGATCCCGGCCGGGCAGGTGACGGTGACGCAGGCCGTGGTCTTCATGGTGCTGCAGGCGCTGATCGGGCTCCTCGTGCTGCTGCAGTTCAACCGCTTTGCGGTCATGACCGGCATCGCCTCGCTGGTGATCGTCGCGATCTACCCGTTCATGAAGCGGATCACTTGGTGGCCGCAGGTCGTGCTCGGCCTCGCCTTCTCCTACGGCGCGCTGATGGGATTTGCGGTGACGCTCGAGCGCATCGATCTGACCGCGATCGCGCTCTACGCCGGATCGATCGCCTGGGTGATCGCCTACGACACCATCTACGCCCATCAGGATGCCGAGGATGATGCGCTGATCGGCGTCAAATCCACCGCGCGCCTGTTCGGCGCGCGCACCCATCGGGCGCTGGTGATTTTCTATGGCCTCGCCGTGCTCTTGATCGGCGTGGCGTTCGCGCTGGCAGGCGCGCGCTGGCCGGCCTGGATCGGCCTTGCGGCGTTTGCGTTGCATCTCGCCTGGCAGGTCCGGCGGCTCGACACCAGCGACCCCGCGCTCTGCCTGCGCATCTTCAAATCCAACCGCGACGCCGGCTTCATCCTGTTCGCGAGCCTGGTCGTCGATGCGGTGATGCGGGCGGGGTAATCGCTGCGTCCTCATACACACTGTCATCGCCCGGCTCGACCGGGCGATCCAGTACGCCGCGGCCCATCGGGTCAAGCACTGCTGTCTCTGGAATACTGGATCACCCGCCTGCGCGGGTGATGACACCGTGTGTTTGACGTATTGAATCGAGCAGCATCCTCATTGTCGTCCCGGCGAAGGCCGGGACCCATAACCACAAATGCTGCTTGTCGTGCGATGCTGGAACGACGAGTCCCTTCAACAACAACCGCCGCAGCGTATGGGTCCCGGCTTTCGCCGGGACGACACCGCTTATGAGGCGAATTGCGATGAAACTTTGAACTCAATCCCGCGCGATGATCTCGCGCTCGTCGCGATGCACGCTGGCTTCGTTGAGACGGAATCCGACGCGGCGGCGGACCAGGAATTTCGGTCTCCGCGCGCGGATCGCGTTGCGGCGGCGGCGGCGCGGGGAGGGTGTCCGCGGTGCCGGCTCGCTCAGTTGCGGCAAACGGAAGATGTCGCTCCACATCTGCCAGGCGGAAGAGATTTCTTCGGCATCCGAACTGGTGCCGAGCGGAATGGAGAGCGCGGGATCGCGGTGCACCAGCACCAGCATCTGCGCGTCGTCGATGCCGCGCACCGCGACGCCGAGGAAATCGCTGACGCGGACATTGACCGCCATCCGCATGCCGAGGACGGCGCGGCGCAGCACGACATGTTCGCGATGAAGCTCGACCTGCCGCATGCCGCCGTCCGCGCGCGCATCCTGCGCGTGGAAGCTGAGCGGAAGGGAAAGAGGGTCGAGCCGCATTGCGCAGCTCGACCCGGCGGAATTGATTCCGCTTGTTGGTGTTTGACGCCTCAAAGCTCTAGTCTCCCCGCCGGGATTATGTTCCCGGTCGATGTGTGAGAGCCTAGCCGACCGATTGCCGTTTCAGCTTAAAAAGCCTGGTTAATCGCTCCTCACCTGGCGCCATGATTGACAAGAGGTTGGCCCGCATGATTGACGAAGCCTTGCGCCGATCACTCAAATCTTTGTTGCCTGCCGGTGCAAAGTGCTTGAATTCCCTGTGAATCCGGCACATCTGGTTAGGTCTGTCGACTTCGTTCCGGGCCCCCCTCAATCCGCAGGAATTCGTTCGTGAACTCTTCACCATCTGCATCGCGACACGGTGATACCTCCGATCTGTTCGACCAATCCGCGCTCAGCGACCTCGCGCAGCGCCTGGTCGATGCCGCCAAGCGCGCGGGCGCCGATGCCGCCGATGCCATCGCGGTGCGCGGCGTCTCGCAAGGCGTCGAGGTGCGCGATGGCCGCGTCGAGGAAACCGAGCGTTCCGAGGGCGACGATGTGGGCCTGCGGGTGTTCGTCGGCCAGCGCCAGGCGGTGGTGTCGACCAACGACGTCACCGGCGACGGGATCGCAAAGCTTGCCGAGCGCGCGGTCGCGATGGCGCGCGTGGCGCCGGACGACAAATATGTCGGCCTGGCCGATCCCGCGCTCCATGCGCATGATTTCCCCGACCTCGATCTGCTCGACCGCAAGGTTCCGACCACGGCCGAGCTCGAGCAGCGCGCCATCGCGGCGGAGGCCGCGGCGCTCGCGGTCAAGGGTGTCACCAAGTCCGGCGGTGCGTCGGCCTCGACCGGGATCGGCGGCATGGTGCTGGTCACGTCGGCCGGTTTCCACGGTTCCTATCTGCGCTCCAGCCACGGCATCTCGACGACCGCGATTTCAGGTGACGGCACCGGCATGGAGCGCGACTACGACTTCACCAGCGCGCCGCATGCGTCCGATCTCGATTCACCCACGACCGTTGGCCGCAAGGCCGGCGAACGCGCGGTGGCGCGGTCGAATCCGCGCAAGGTCGAGACTTGCAAGGTGCCGGTCGTGTTCGATCCGCGGGTTGCCGGCTCGATCGTCGGCCATCTGGTCGGCGCCATCAACGGCGCCTCGATCGCGCGCAAGACCAGCTTCCTGAAGGACAAGCTCGGCGAGCAGCTGTTCTCCAAGGATATCCGCATCATCGACGATCCCTTGCGCGTGCGCGGCCTGCGTTCGCAGACCTTCGATGCCGAGGGCGTCAAGGTGAAGAAGATCGCGCTGATCGACGAAGGCGTGCTGACCACCTGGGTGCTGGACTCCGCGACCGCGCGCGAGCTCGGCCTGGTCACGACAGGGCACGCGCATCGCGGCGTCTCGTCCTCGCCGTCGCCCGGAACCTATAATCTGCATCTCGAGCCCGGTGCGGTGACGCCGAAGGAGCTGATCTCCGACATCAAGCAGGGCTTCTATGTCACCGACCTGATCGGCTCCGGCGTCAACGGCGTGACCGGCGATTACAGCCGCGGCGCGTCCGGCTTCTGGATCGAGAACGGTGAGATCACCTATCCGGTCAGCGAAGTGACCATCGCCGGCCATCTGCTGCCGATGTTCAAGTCGCTGGCCGCCGCCAACGATCTGGAGTTCCGCTACGGCGTCAATTCGCCGACGCTGCGCATCGAGGGTCTGACGCTTGGCGGACGCTGATACGGACGACTGGACCAAGGCGCGCGATGCGGCCTTGCTGACCAGATCGGTGCAGGAGGCGGGCCGGCTCGCATTGTCGCTGTTCCGCACCGAATTGAAGAACTGGATCAAGGGCGCGTCCTCGCCGGTCTCCGAGGCTGACATCGCGGTCAACGATCTGCTGGAGCAGCAGCTGCGTTCGGCGACGGCGGCCTATGGCTGGCTGTCGGAGGAGAGCGCCGATAGCGAGAGCAGGCTCGGCAGGCGCTTCACCTGGATCGTTGATCCGATCGACGGCACCCGCGCCTATCTCGCCGGGCGCGAGGATTGGTGCGTCAGTGTGGCGCTGGTTGAAAATGCATCGCCGGTGCTCGCGGCGGTGTATGCGCCGGTGAGCGAGGAATTCTTCTTCGCCGCCCGCGGGCAGGGCGCCACCCTGAACGACGCCGCCGTGCACGCGACCGCAGGCACCGATTTCAATTTTCCCCGCATGGCGGGACCGAAACCGCTGGTGCAACGGCTCAGCTCGTCGCCTGACGAGATCACGCTGTTTCCGCGGATCGGATCGCTGGCCTTGCGGTTGTGCCGCGTAGCACAAGGTCGACTTGACGCGGCCTTCGCGGGCGGGCAAAGCCGCGACTGGGATCTTGCCGCCGCGAATTTGATCGTGCAGGAAGCGGGTGGTAAGATGACCGCGCTCTCGGGGGAAGCGATTGAGTACAATCGCCGGGAGGTGACGCATGGGGTGCTGGTGGCAGCAGGACGCGAACGTCATGCACGCATTGTCGAGCATTTTCGCAGCCGTCCATTGCCGTGAGGCCTTGCCGATCCGCTCCGCGCTTCCGATTGTGACAACCAGACTTGTTGCGACAGACCTGTGACGACCAGACTTGTGACGACCAGACTTGCGACGACACGACCTGTGACGACCACGACTTCAGTTCTTTGCCGGGCATCTCGTTAGGAAAACCACCATCATGTCAGACAATGCCCAGCCGCAGCTGCTTCACCTCGTTATCGGCGGCGAGTTGACCGATCTCGAGCACAACACCTTCAAGAATCTGGACGAAGTCGAGATCGTCGGCGTCTACCCGAACTACGCGACCGCCTATGCGGCCTGGAAGGCGAAGGCGCAGGCGACGGTGGACAACGCCCAGATGCGCTATTTCGTCGTTCACCTCCACCGGTTGCTCGATCCCGAGCAGGACGCAAAGCATTCCCATTGAAACGACTTCTTCGCGATCTGCTGCGCAGCGGCTTCGTGCAGCGCGCGCTGGGTGTGCTTGCGGCCGAGTATCTGCGGCTGGTGTGGTACACCAACCGCTTCATCTATCAGCCGTCTGACGTCTACGCGATCGTCGAGCCCCTGATGCCGGCGATCTTCGTGTTCTGGCACGGCCAGCACTTCATGACGCCGTTCATCAAGACCAAGGCGAGCTACCGCGCCAAGGTCCTGATCTCCCGCCACCGCGATGGCGAGTTCAACGCCCTCGCGGTGGAGCGGCTCGGCATCGGCACCATCAGGGGTTCCGGCGACCATTCCGGCGCGTTCCATCGCAAGGGCGGCGTCGGGGCCTTCCTCGAGATGGTGCGGACGCTGGAAGACGGCTGCAACATGGCCACCACGGCCGATGTGCCGAAGCGGGCGCGGGTGGCCGGTCTCGGGGCCATCATGCTGGCGCGGGAAACCGGCCGGCCGATCGTCCCCTTTGCGATGGTCACCAGCCGATTCATCCGGTTGAAAAACTGGGATTCGACCACCATCAATTTGCCATTCGGGCGCGGCGCAGTGGTAGGTATTGAGCCGGTCTATGTGCCGCCGGATGCCGACGCCGCGACGATGGAAAAGCTTCGGCAGCACGTGGAGAATCTGCTCAACGAAGCAACCCGGCGCGCCTATGCAGCCGTCGGGCGGCCGGAGGCAACGCTTGGCTAGCTCGCTACCGATGACGTTGCGTGTTTACCGCAAGCTGTCGTCCGCGATGGTGCCGCTCGCGCCTGCCCTGATCAAGCGGCGGCTCAAGCTCGGCAAGGAAGATCCCGAACGCGTCGGCGAGCGGCGTGGCGTCAGCGCCGACACCAGGCCGCAGGGCCCGCTGGTGTGGATCCACGGCGCCAGCGTCGGCGAGGTGCTGGCGGCGGTGGGGCTGATCGAACGGCTGCGCGCGCTCAATCTGCGCATCCTGCTCACTTCGGGGACGGTGACCTCGGCCGCGATCGTCGCCAAGCGTTTTCCGCCCGACGTGATCCATCAATACGTGCCGTATGACTCGCCGCGCTATGTCGCGCGCTTCCTCGATCACTGGCGTCCGTCGCTGGCGCTGTTCATCGAGTCCGATCTGTGGCCGAACCTGATCCTGTCGAGCGCCGCGCGGCGGCTGCCGATGGTCCTGATCAACGGGCGGATGTCGCAGCGCTCGTTCCCGCGCTGGCGCCGGGTCTCCAACACCATCGGGGCGCTGCTCGGTCGGTTCGACATCTGCCTCGCGCAGTCGAAGACCGACGCCGAACGCTTTGCCGCGCTTGGCAGCCACAATGTCGTCGTCACCGGCAACCTCAAGCTCGACGTCGCGGCGCCGCCGGCCGATCCCGCCAAGCTGGAGCGGCTGATGTCGGTGACGCGCGGCCGCGCGATCGTGGTCGCCGCATCCACCCATCCCGGCGAGGAAGAGATCCTGATCGAGGCGCACAAATCGCTCGCCAAATTCTTCCCCGGGCTACTCACGGTGATCGTGCCGCGGCACGCCCATCGCGGTGAGGCGGTCGCACAACTCGTGACGGATGCCGGCCTGCATCCCGGCCTGCGCTCGCACGAGGACCTGCCGGTCGCGACAACAGATATCTACGTCGCCGACACGATGGGCGAGCTCGGCCTGTTCTATCGCCTCGCGCCGATCGTGTTCATGGGCGGCTCGCTGGTCCCGCATGGCGGCCAGAATCCGATCGAGGCGATCAAGCTCGGTGCGGCAATCGTGCACGGCCCGCACGTGTTCAATTTCACCGACGTCTATGAGGCGCTCGATCGTAGCGGCGGCGCGCGGCGCGCCGACGACCGGGACGCGCTGGTCAAGCAGCTCGGCCAGTTCCTCGCCGATCCCGCGTCGCGCGATGCGTCGCTGGTCGCTTCCGAGCGCGTCGTCGAACAGCTCGGTGGTGCGCTGGAGCGCACGGTGACCGCTCTCGAGCCCTATCTGTTGCAGTTGCGGCTCGAGATGGGAGCCGCCAATGCGTGAGCCGGCCTTCTGGCACCGGCCGTCGTCTTGGATCGCATCTCTGTTGAGTCCTCTTGCCGCGCTGTACGGCGCGGTCGCCGCGCGGCGGATGCGGCAATCCGGCGCCGATGCCGGCATTACCGTGATCTGCGTCGGAAATTACCATGTCGGCGGCGCCGGCAAGACGCCGACGGTGCTGGCGCTCGCAAAGCTGCTGCGCGAGCTCGACGAGCGGCCGGTGGTGCTCAGCCGCGGCTATGGCGGCAGGCTTGCCGGACCGGTCAAGGTCGATCGCGAGCGCCACACGGCGGCCGATGTCGGCGACGAACCGCTGATGATGGCAGCGACCTTGCCGGTCGTGGTGTCGCGCGACCGCGCCGCGGGCCTTGCGCTGGCGCGCGCGCAGGATGCCAGCGTGATCCTGATGGATGACGGCTTTCAGAATCCATCCGTGCTCAAGGACGCCTGCCTGATCGTGATCGACGGCGCGCGCGGCGTCGGCAACGGCCGCGTCATTCCGGCAGGCCCGTTGCGCGCACCGCTGTCGCCGCAGCTCGCGCGAACCGACGCGCTGATCGTGGTCGGCGAGGGCAACGCGGCGGCAAAGATCGCGGCCGATCTCGCGTCGCGTGGCAAGCCGGTCTTGTCTTCACACCTGAAGCCGGATCAGGCTTCGCTGGCGGCGCTGCGCGGTACGCGTACGCTCGCCTTTGCCGGCATCGGCGATCCCGCGCGCTTCTTCAACACGCTGCATTCAAGCGGCGTCGATGTCGTGCGCAGCCAGGCTTTCCCCGATCACCACGCCTTCACGGCGGACGAGATCGAACAGCTCACGGCCGACGCGAAAGCTGACGCCTTGACGCTGGTGACGACAGAAAAGGACCTGACGCGGCTGCGCGGTCCGGACGGGATGCAGGCCTCGGCACAGGCGATCGTGCCGTTCGCGGTGACGATGCAATTCGACGATGCTGCCGGGTTGCGGCGCTTCGTAACCGATCAGCTGTTCAAGGCGCGGGACAGGAGGTTGCGTAGATGAACTCAGGCCTGCGGCTTGAGCACGCCGGGATGGTGGCGCTGCAGCACGGCGGTCGGCGTGGCGTAGGCCTCCTGCAGGTCGACGCTCCAGTACTTCAGCTCGTCGAGCGGAATTCGGACGTCGGTGATGGCACAGCGCACAAAGGTGCCGGGCGAGACCACGCGGAAATCGCCGTCGAGATATTGCACCTGCGCTTCGCCATGGCCCGAGGGACCGAACTTGTTCAGCACGTTTGAGCTCTCCGCCTTACCTCTGATAAAGGCGCCTCCGATGAGGCAGCCTTAATGTTCATGAAGCCGTCTATCACAGATAGGGTGTCATGTCCGCCCGTTAAACCACCGACTTGTGATGATTTGGCGGCGGAAGCGCATGGTAGCGTTGCGGATGTGGTCCGCTGTGTTTGCAGCGCCATGACGAGCCGGCCGGATCGGATGCGCCTCAAGTCAGTTTTCATGTGCCTCGCGATGCTTGCCGTGCCGGCCGCGGCCGCGGCGCCGCTGCCGGCCCCGCGTCAGGTCGAGATTCCCGAAGGCAATGTCACGCTGCACGCGCAGCTCTACCGGCCCGACGGCGACGGCCCGTTCCCGACGGTTATCGCGCTGCATGGCTGCGGCGGTCTCGCCGGCCGTTCCGAGGCCGTGCTGCCGCGCTACCGCGACTGGGCCGAGCAGCTGCTCACGTCAGGGCATGCGGTGCTGCTGCCGGACAGCTACGGCTCGCGCGAGCTGGGTCCGCAGTGCCGCATCAGGGAACACCAGGTCCAGACCCGCCGTGCCCGGGTTGCGGACATCAACGCCGCGCGGCAGTGGCTGGTGCAGCAGAAATGGGTGGCGAAGAGCCGCATCAGCCTGATCGGCTGGGGCAATGGCGCGGCCGCCTTGCTGTGGGCGGTGCGGCCGCAGATGTGGTCGCGCAATGGCGAGCCGGACTTTCGCTCGGCGGTCGCGTTCTATCCGGATTGCCGCACCTCGTTCGGTCTCGGCTGGAGCGCGCGGGTGCCGACGCTGGTTCTGATCGGCGCGCGCGACGATGTGACGTCATCATCGGCCTGCCACCAGATGGTCGACGGCGCGCGCGGCCGCAGCGCGCTGGCGCGGATCGTGGTCTATCCCGAGGCCTATCACGATTTCGACCGTGCCAATTTGCCGCTGCATGCGGTTGCGGCCTCCGACGCCGAGATCGCCGAACGCGGCCATATCGGTACCGATGCGGATGCGCGCAAGGACGCGCAGAAGCAGGTCGCGGAGTGGCTGTCGCGCTAGTCTAAAACAAGCTGCCCTGGTCGACCGGCTTGGTGACGCGCTTCGGCGCCGCCGGTTTTGCTTCGCGCGGCTTCGGTTGGCTCTCGGGCGTTGCCGTCGCTGCCGGCTGATCGGCGTTCGTGGTGGCGGCGACGCGGCCATCGGCGAACTCGATCGACACGTCGGCGTTGGGGCCGACCGCCGCGGCGGAATGGATCGCGTGTCCCTGCGCATCGCGCACCAGCGCGAAGCCGCGCGCCAGCACGCCGCGATAGGACAGCGCCGACAGCAGCTGGCTGCGATGGGCGACCCGCGCCTCGAGCCGTTGCATCGTCGTCAGTAGCGCGCGGCGGGCGCGCTCGGCGAGGCGGTGGGTGCGCTCGAGATCGCGGGCGATCGCGTTGCGCTGGGCCTTGGCATTGGCGAGCTTCGAGGCCTTGAGCCGGATCTCGAGCCCGCTGAAGCGCTCACGCCTGCGATGCAGCAGCGCGCGCGCCGACAGCGTGACGCGCTCGCCGGATGCGGTGAGCCGTTGCCTTGCATGCGCGACCTGGCCGCGCAGCACGCCGATGGTGAGGCGCGAGCTCGACGCGGCAAAGCGGCGGAAATGCGCGTGCGTATTGGCCTTCAGCCCGCGCGGCAGCCCGGCCGCGAGATGATCGAGTCGCTGCCGCGGGATCGCCAGCAGTTCGTTCGCCGCCGGCAGCGCGCGCGCCGCAGCACGCAGCTCGGTGCGGCGGGCCTCCTGGGCACGCTGCCAGCACACCATGGTGCGGCGGGCCAGCGCCTGGACCTCGACGAACAGCTCGCTGCGCACCGGCACCGCCATTTCGGCGGCCGCGGTCGGCGTCGGCGCGCGCTTGTCGGCGACGAAGTCGATCAGCGTGATATCGGTCTCGTGGCCGACCGCCGAGATCAGCGGGATGTGGCTCTCGGACGCGGCGCGGACCACGATCTCCTCGTTGAACGACCAGAGGTCCTCCAGCGAGCCGCCGCCGCGCGCGACGATCAGCAGATCAGGCCGCGGGATCCGGCCGCCCTCCGGCAGCGCGTTGAAGCCGCGGATCGCGGCCGCGACCTGCTCGGCCGAGCCGTCGCCCTGCACCTTGACCGGCCAGACCAGCACCCGGCGGGGAAAGCGGTCTTCCAGCCGGTGCAGGATGTCGCGGATCACAGCGCCGGTCGGCGAGGTGACGACGCCGATCACCTCGGGCAGCCAGGGCAACAGCTGCTTGCGGGCCTCGTCGAACAGGCCTTCGGCCGCGAGCTTCTTCTTGCGCTCCTCCATCAGCGCCATCAGCGCGCCGACGCCGGCCGGCTCCAGCGAGTCGATGACGATCTGGTACTTCGAGGAGTTCGGATAGGTGGTCAGTTTGCCGGTGGCGATGACCTCGAGCCCTTCCTGCGGCTTGAAGCGCATCCTTGCGTGGGCGAACTTCCAGATCACCGCCTCGATCTTGGCGCTCTCGTCCTTCAGCGCGAAATAGCAGTGGCCGGAGGAGTGGGGCCCGCGAAAGCCGGAGATCTCGCCGCGGACGCGGACATGGCCGAACCGGTCCTCCACCGTCCGCTTCAGGGCGGAAGAGAGTTCCGAGACGGTGAATTCGGGCGCGTTGACGAGATTCGGCGCGGCAGCAGTCATTTGCAGGTGATTCGGCTGTTTGTGAGCTTCACCGCAACGTAGGGACTTTTGCCCGCCATCGCCAATGCGCGCGCTTGTTTGTCCATATACTCTGTGATATAGAGTTCTCTGTAATAGGCTAATATACGAGCAGGCCGGAGGGCTGACCGATGATCCCGCAGGCGATGTTGGCAGGTTTGGTCCATTCCGCGGCCGGCGCGGTCCACGCCATCGTGGCGATGCTGTGCATCGGCGTCGGGCTGATCCAGTTCCTGCGGCCAAAGCGCGGCGCGGGCCACCGGGCGCGCGGCTATTTCTACGTCTATGCCATGCTGGTCGCCGACGGGACCGCGATGCTGGTCTATCGGTTCACCGGCACCTTCAACCTGTTCCATGTCGGCGCAATCGTGAACTTCGCCTGCATCGTGGCGGCGATTGTTCCGCTGCTGCGCTGCCCGCGCCCGGTGACCTGGCGACTGCAGCACTACACCTTCATCTCCTGGTCCTATGTGTCGCTGATGTCGGCGGCGGCAACGGAAATCGCGGCGCGCGTGCTGCCGCTGACGACGCGCGGACAGGTCGGGCTGGTGGCATTGGTGCTGTCGATCGCGACCATGACGCTCGCCTATGTCCTGATCGGCAAATATCGTCCGCCGGCGGAAACACCCCCGCTTGCCGCTGAGCTCGCCGAGCAGAGTGGGGTGCCGTCATGATCGACAGCCAGCAGGCCAGCGCGGCGCTGAACGACATCAACGATATCGTGCATCGCGTCCGCCAATCGCAAATCTACCAGACCGCCAGTCTGATCATCATCATGTGGGGCGTGTTGGTCTTCCTGGGCTACATCGCCAACTACACATGGCCGCCTCGGGGCTATGCGATCTGGGCCGTCGTCGACCTCGTCGGCATCGCGGGCTCGATCGGGATTGCCGCGTTCAGCGGTACAGGTCCGGGGGCGGGCGCCTTCGCCATCCGGTTGCTGATGGCGTTCCTGCTGTTCATCGCATTCGGCATTTTCTGCTCGGTGGTGCTGGGTCATTTCGGGCCGCGCCAGATGCTGGTGTTCTGGCCGGTCTTCACAATGCTGTTCTACGCACTCGCCGGCCTGTGGTTCGGCTACGCCTTCATCGTGATCGCGCTCTGCAGCAGTGCCCTAATCGTGATCGGCTATTTCTACGCCGGCCCGGCGCTGCTGTTGTGGATGGCGCTGGTGCATGGCGGCGCGCTGGTTCTCGGCGGGCTCTGGATGCGCCGGATCTGACGCGATGGCCGAACTCGACGAGATCATCCACCAGCCGCTGCGGCTGCGCATCATGGCGGCGCTCAATGCGCTGCCGGTTTCGACCGGGCTCGAATTCGCCCGGCTGAAGAAGCTGACCGGCGCCACCGACGGCAATCTCGGTGCCCATATCGAGACGCTGGCGAGGGCCGGCTATGTTGCGGTCGACAAAGCCTTCGTCGGCAAGAAGCCGCAGACCACGGTGACCGCGACCGCGGCCGGCCGAGGTGCATTTGCCCGCCATGTCGCGACCCTGCAGGAGATCATCGCCGGCAAGCAGCCGTGAGGTCCGAATGACGGGGGAATCGGCCCGGTCGCCCCTTGCGGGCCGGCGGGGATCGTGCGACCGACACAGCTCTTGCACCCTTTTGAGCCTGTACCTGATGAACATCCTTCTGCTCGGTTCCGGTGGCCGCGAACATGCGCTGGCGTGGAAGATCGCCGCATCCCCGCTGGTCGAAAAACTCTGGTGCGCGCCGGGCAATGCCGGGATCGCGCGCGAGGCCGAATGCGTTGCGCTCGATGTCGCCGACCATGCCGCTGTTATCGAGTTCTGCCGGCGCAATGCAGTCGATCTGGTGGTGGTCGGACCGGAGACGCCGCTCGCCGCCGGCATCGTCGACGATCTCGCCGCTGATGGCATCAAGGCGTTCGGGCCGAGCAAGCAGGCCGCGCAGCTCGAAGGCTCGAAAGGTTTCACGAAGGACCTCTGCAGCGAGTTCAGCATTCCGACCGGCGCCTATCGCCGCTTCGACAATGCCAGGGATGCGCTAGCCTATGTCCGCGCCCAGGGTGCGCCGATTGTCGTCAAGGCCGACGGGCTCGCCGCCGGCAAGGGCGTCGTCGTGGCGCAGACGCTGCCCGAGGCTGAGGCCGCCATTGCGATGATGTTCGAGGGCGGGTTCGGCTCGGCCGGCGCCGAGGTCGTGATCGAGGAGTTCCTCTCGGGCCGCGAGATCAGCTTCTTCGCGCTGTGCGACGGCGAGACCGCGATCCCGCTCGCGACCGCGCAGGACCACAAGCGGGTGTTCGATCACGACAAGGGACCGAACACCGGCGGCATGGGCGCCTATTCGCCGACGCCGTTCGCGACGCCTGAGGTCCACGACCAGATCATGATGCGGATCATCCTGCCGACGGTGGCCGGGATGAAGAGCCGCGGCATCCCGTTCAAGGGCGTGCTTTACGCCGGCGTGATGCTGACCGCGCAGGGTCCAAAGCTGTTCGAATACAATGTCCGGTTCGGCGATCCGGAGTGCCAGGTGATGATGCTGCGGATGATGTCGGACATCGTGCCGGCGCTGCTCGCCTCGATCGACGGGCAGTTGAAGAATTTCGATCTGCGCTGGTACCCGGACCCGGCGCTGACCGTGGTGATGGCGGCAAAGGGCTATCCCGGCGACTACATCAAGGGCACGCGGATCGATGGGCTCGATAACGCCGCCAAGGTCGAGGGTGTCGAGATCTTCCACGCCGGCACGGTGGCGAAGGATGGCGCAATCCTCGCCAATGGCGGCCGCGTGCTGAATGTCTGCGCGATGGGCAAGACGGTCACCGCCGCGCGCGACCGCGCCTACCAGGCCGTCGATCGCATCAAATGGCCGGAAGGATTCTGCCGCCGCGACATCGCCTGGCAGGCGGTGGAGACGGAGAAGGGCTAGCCGTCATTCCGGACGACGCGCATCGCGCGTCGATCCGGAATCTCGATGTTGCAGGCACCGACTTCCGTTGGCTCGAGATTCCGGGTTCGGCGCGTTGCGCCGCCCCGGAATGACGGAATGTGGTCAGAGCAAATCCCCGCCCGCGGCGCTGGCCGTTGTGCCGTGCTCGCGGAACGCCTTGATGACGTTCTTGCCGATCTTCCACTTGTGCACTTCATCCGGACCGTCGACCAGCCGCTGCGAGCGCACCTGGGTGTACCACTTCGCCAGCGGCGTATCCTGGCTGAAGCCGAGTGCGCCGTGCAGCTGGATCGCGGTGTCGATCACCTTGTGCACCATGTGGGCGTGGAAGATCTTGGCGATCGAGTTCTCCTGGCGGATGTCGAGGCCCTTCTCGGCCTTGTAGGCAATGTGCAGCAGCATCAGCCGGCCGATATAGAGCTCGCTCGCGCAATCGGCGAGCATGAACTGCACCGCCTGGCGGTCGGCCAGCAACTGGCCGAAGGTCGAGCGCTTGGTGACGTGCGCTGCCGCCATGTCGAGCGCGCGCTGCGCCTTGGCGACGTTGTGCATGCCGTGGCGCAGCCGGCCGTAGGCGAGGCGGTGCTGGCCCATGTTGAAGCCGTTGCCCTCACCGCCGAGCAGGTTGTCGGCCGGCACCTTCAGATCCTTGATCTCGATCTCGGAGTGGCCGCCATGGATCACGTCGTCATGCGGGCCCTCGATCGCCATGTTGGCGACGTTGCGCTTGATGCGGTAGCCGGGGTTGGGCAGCTCGACGATGAAGGTCGAATATTGCTTGTGGCGCGGCGCGTTCGGATCGGTCTTCGCCATGACCAGCGCGAGGTCGGCGACGCTCGCCGAGGAGGAGAACCATTTCTCGCCGTTGAGGATGTAGTTCTCGTTGCCGTCCTTCACCGCCGTGGTCTGCATGCCGGTGGCATCGGCGCCGGCGGCCTTCTCCGTCATCGAGAAGCAGATCCGCTTCTCGCCGTTCAGCAGGGGCTTGAGGAATTTCTCCTTCTGGTGCTCGGTGCCATGCGCCAGGATCGTCATCATCGAGGCGTCGTCCGGGCCCTGCGTGTTCATCGAGAGCGCGCCGAGCATGCTCTCGCCGAGCTCCATCTGCACCAAAGCGTTGGCGAGCGGGCCGAGGCCCATACCGCCATACTCCTTCGGCACGAAGGGGCACCACAGGCCCTGCGCGCGGGCCTTCTTCCGCAGCGGTCCCAGCACCTCGGCAAGCGGCTTGGTGTCGAGTTCCTTTTCCGCCGGAATGCACTCGTCATGCACGAATTTGCGAACCTTCTCGCGGATCGCCTTGGCCTCGGCGGGAATCTCGAAATCGATCGACATGGCACTTCCTCGTTTCGTGTTGTTGTTGGCAGGACCGCAGGATGGCATAAACCAGGCCAGCGGCAACGCCGAACAAAGTTTGAAGCACGGCGCACGCGGCCGGGAGGAGCTACCGATGCCTGATCTCGCTGATCTTTTTCCCGGCTATGAGTCGAAATGGATCAACACCTCGCAGGGCCGCATCTTCGCCCGCGTCGGCGGCAAGGGCCCGCCCTTGCTGCTGCTGCACGGCTTCTCCTCGACGCATGTGATGTGGCACACCGTTGCGCCGAAACTTGACGATAAGTTCACGCTGATCATCGCCGACCTGCCGGGCTACGGCTGGTCCGATATGCCCGAGAGCGACAAGGATCATACGCCCTATACCAAGCGCGCCTGGGCGAAGACCATGGTCGAGGCCATGGAGCAGCTCGGTCATGTGCATTTCGCTCTCGGCGGTCACGACCGCGGCGGCCGAGTGTCGTATCGGTTGGCACTCGATCATCCCGGCCGGCTGTCGAAGCTCGCGGTGCTCGATATCGCGCCGACCTATGATTACTGGCAGAAGCTCAATCGGCTGTCGGCGCTCAAGATCTACCATTGGGCGTTCCTGGCGCAGCCCTATCCGCTGCCGGAGACGCTGATCTCGGGCAACGGCGAATTCTTCCTCAAGGAGAAGATGGCGAGCCAGACCCGGACCAAGACGCTGGAGGCGATCGATCCGCGCGCGCTCGAACATTACCTCGCGCCGTTCCGCGATCCCGCCCGCATCCACGCGATGTGCGAGGACTATCGCGCCGGCGCCTATGCCGATTACGAGATCGACAAGGCCGATGTCGACGCCGGCAAGAAGATCACGATCCCGATGCTGGCGCTGTGGGGCGACGCCGGCGTTGCCAGCGCGGCCACGACGCCGCTCGACACCTGGAAGAACTGGGCCACCAATGTCAGCGGCGCGCCGGTGGCGTCAGGGCATTTTCTGCCCGAGGAAGCGCCGGACGCAACCGCGAAGCTGCTGCGGGAGTTTTTCCTGGCGGGGTAGCGCTGTTCGTGCTCCGTCATCCTGAGGAGCGCGCTCTTGCGCGCGTCTCGAAGGATGCACGGCCCGGCCGGTGGCCGTCGATCCTTCGAGACGCGCTACGCGCTCCTCAGGATGACGGGGGTGCATGGGCGCCCGCTGATAGCTTCGTAGCCCGGATGCAGCGAAGCGAAATCCGGGACGGTCTCCGCGGATGGGTTGCTCCCGGATTGCGCTTCGCTTCATCCGGGCTTCTGTAACGGGCCTTGGTTAGTCAATCCCTTTTCGCGTCATCCACTCGCCGGGCACTTGCTT
>NZ_JASGSR010000031.1:0-76612 GCF_040446015.1 Bradyrhizobium sp. INPA03-11B | reverse complement strand
GCTTGATCGACGTGCCGTGGCCTTCTTCGGAATAGATCTTGAGGTGGCCGTCGGACTGCTTGATGAAGCCGTAGACCATGCTGAGCCCAAGGCCGGTGCCCTTGCCGGTGTCCTTGGTGGTGAAGAACGGTTCGAACACCTTGTCGCGGATCGCCGCGGGGATGCCGCCGCCGGTGTCGCTGACCGCGACCATCACATATTCACCCGCGTGTACGTCGGGGTTGGCCGCGGCATAGACCTCGTCGAGGATGACGTTGCTGGTCTCCAGCATCAGCTTGCCGCCGTCGGGCATCGCATCGCGGGCATTGACGGCGAGGTTGAGCAGCGCCGTCGCCATGTGGTTGGGATCGATGAACGCCGGCCAGGCGTCGGGCTCGAGCGCGGTATCGATCTCGATCTGCTCGCCGAGCGAGGGGCGCAGCAGCCGCGCGGTGTCCTGCACCAGCGTGTTGAGGTTTGCCTCGCGCGGTTGCAGCGGCTGCTGTCGCGAGAACGCCAGCAGGTGCTTGGTCACCTCGGCGCCGCGGAAGGCGGCATCGCTGATCATTTTTGTCACCGACGACAGCGCAGCATCGTGTTCGACGGCCTCGGCGAGGATGTCGATCAGTCCGGTGATGACGGTGAGGATGTTGTTGAAGTCGTGGGCAATGCCGCCGGTGAGGTGTCCGACGGCCTCCATCTTCTGAACCTGGCGCAGCTTCTGCTCGGCTTCGAGCTGCTCGCGGGCGGCCTCGACCTCGCGCGCGCGCATGAAGATCTCGGCTTCCATCTGCTCGGTGCGCTCGCGCAGCCGGTCGGTCAGCTTGTCCTGCTCGGCGCCGCGCTGCTTCAGCTGGATGAAGCCGGTGACGTCTTCGACCCGGTGGATGATGTAGATGAACTGACCGCTCGGTCCGAACACCGGCGTATTGCGCGGGCTCCAGTACTTTTCCTCGAATCCGCCGCCCTCCGACTCGGGCTTGCGGATATCGTATTTCTGCACCGACATCGTGTCCGGGCGGCGGAATTGGACCACGCGCTCGAGCGAGGCGCGCAGGTTCCGCACGCCGTCAGCGGCAGGATCATCCGGATTATCGGGAAAGATCTCGAATAGCACGCGCCCAAGGATCGCGGCGCGCTCGGTCTTGGTGGCGCGCAGATAGGCGTCACTTGCTGCCACGATACGGAAGTCGGGCTGGGTCAGCACCAGATAGAGGCCGGGCGCCGCCTCGAATAACGCCTTGAAGTCAGGCATCGGCGGGGACTGATTTTGCAGTTCATCCTCCCTCGCAGGGATACGGTCCGCCACTGACCGCACCCAAGATGTGACATGCGCTTGCCGGAACTTCAATGGTTAACATACGGTATCGGCTTGATTTTCTCGATCGCGCACGCGTTGCAGTTAGTGCGAATTCGGCAGGTAGCGCCAACCCTCCTTGCCGAGGAACTCCAGCATCGCCTGCGCGGGCGGCAGCAGGATCTTGTCGGTGCGCCTGATCGCGTGCCACTGCCGGACGATCGGCAGGCCCTTCACCTTGAGCACCACCAGCCGGCCGTCCTCCAGCTCGTGGAACACGGTGTGCTGGGAAATGAAGGCGATGCCGAGCCCGGCCATGACCGCCTGCTTGATGGTCTCGTTGCTGTCCATCGCCATGCCGAGCTTCGGCTCAAGGCCGACCCGCTCGAAATATTGCTGCATCAGCATCCGCGTGCCGGATCCCTGCTCGCGGGTGATGAAGGTTTCGTTGGCGAGCTCCGGCGGGGAGACGTGCCGTCGCCGCGCCAGCCGATGATCGGGTGCGGCGATGATGAAGTGCGGATGGCGGCCGAGCGGCTTCATCTCGACCTCGACATCGGCCGGCGGCCTGCCCATGACAGCGATGTCGAGATCGTAGCCGCGCAGCGCGTCGCGGATTTCCTCGCGGTTGCCGATCCGCAGCGTCACCTCGATCTTGGGAAAGCGGCGCGAGAACGCCGCGATCGCGAACGGCACGAAGTATTTCGCGGTCGAGACCGCGCCCATCGCGACGCGGCCGCCGCTGCGGCCTGCGATCATGTCGAGCGACTGCTCGCAATCCTTCAGCGCCGCCTCGATCCGCTCGACCAGCGTCAGCACGTGCGCGCCGGCATCCGTCAGCGCCATGCCGTCGCCGGTACGCTGGATCAACGGCAGTCCCGCGAGCGTTTGCAGGTTGCGGAGCTGCAATGTCACCGCGGGTTGCGTCAGGTTCAACCGGTTGGCCGCCGACGTAATCGAGCCGGCCTCGTGCAGGGTGGAGAGTGCGCGCAACTGGCGAATGGTGAGATCCCGCGTGAAGTTGCCGGCCATGCCCAGCTCCATAAGAAATACTTTGCCCGGACCAAAGATAATAAAATTTCCCTAATTGGGCAATTCGCGCGTTGATACGGCGAAGGCGACTCCCCTGTGGTCGCCTCTCGACACCTCGGGACAGAGGGCGCGATCAAAGGGAGAGGCCGGTGGAGATTCGTCCTGCATTGCATGCCCATCTGGAGTGGCCGACGCGGCATAGCCCGTTGCGCGCCGCGACCGTTGCGGTGATCGAAGCGCTTGCCGGTGCCGCGATCGAGCTGTCGCGCATCATTGCCGCCGGGCCGCTCGCCGGCATCGTCGGCGAGAGCGGTGGTGTCAATCCCGACGGCGATCGCCAGAAGACCATCGACATCGTCGCCGACCGCCTGATGCGCGACGCGCTGCGCGCCGCGCCGGTCGCCGCGGTTGTCTCGGAGGAGGTCGAGCTGCCCGAGACGCTCGATCCGGATGCGCCGCTCTGTGTCGCGATCGATCCGCTCGATGGATCCGCCAATCTCGAAAACAATATCTCGATCGGCACGATCTTCTCGATCCGGCCGAAGGGCAACGACATCATCTCGACCTTCTTCGAGCCCGGCACGGCGCAATGTGCCGCAGGCTGCTTCATCTACGGTCCGCAGACCGTGCTGGTGCTGGCGCTCGACCAGCGCGTCGACGGCTTCACGCTGGATCCGCGAACCGGCGAGTTCGTGCTGACTGCGCGCGACCTGCGGGTGCCGCAGGATACGCCTGAATTCGCCATCAATGCCTCGAACCGGCGGCACTGGAGCGGCCAGGTGCGCAACTATATCGACGAGTGCCTGGCCGGCGTGAACGGCGAGCGCGGGCAGGACTTCAACATGCGCTGGATCGGCTCGCTGGTGGCGGAAGCCTACCGCATCCTGATGCGCGGCGGCGTGTTCCTGTATCCGGCGGATGCGCGCCAGGGCTACCGCGAAGGCCGGCTGCGGCTGCTGTATGAAGCGCACCCCATCGCGCTGATCATGGAATGGGCCGGCGGTGCGGCGTCGAGCGGCCGGTCGCGGATTCTCGAACTCTCGGCACGCACGCCGCATCAGCGCGTGCCGCTGATCATGGGATCGGCGCGCGCCGTGCGCGACGTCGATGCGATCCACCTGACCGTCGAGCCGTTGTTCGAGAGCAGCGATGCCCCGCTGTTCGCGCGGCGCGGCCTGTTCCGCTGAAGGGGGGAGCGCATGTCTCGCAGGTATCCCATCATCTCGATCACCGGCTCGTCCGGCGCCGGCACCACCTCGGTGAAGAAGACGTTCGAGAACATCTTCCGCCGCGAGAACGTGGTTGCGGCCTATATCGAGGGCGACGCCTTCCACCGCTACGACCGCGCCGAGATGCGCAGCCTGATGGCGGAGCGGGCCGAGCACGGCAACAAGCACTTCAGCCATTTCAGCCCCGAGACCAATCTGTTCGAGGAGCTGGAAAAGCTGTTCCGCGACTATGCCGAGACCGGCACCGGAACGACGCGGCACTATGTGCACGACGAGGAGGAATCGCGGCTCTATGGCGCCAAGCCCGGCACCTTCACCGCCTGGGAAGCGTTGCCGGAGAATTCCGACCTCTTGTTCTATGAGGGCCTGCACGGCGCCGTGGTCACCGACAAGGTGAACGTCGCGCAGCACGCCGACCTCAAGATCGGGGTCGTGCCGGTCATCAACCTCGAATGGATCCAGAAGCTGCATCGCGACCGCAGCCATCGCGGCTACTCGACCGAGGCGGTGACCGACACCATCCTGCGCCGCATGCCGGATTACGTGAACTACATCTGCCCGCAATTCACCGAGACCGACATCAACTTCCAGCGCGTGCCGACGGTCGACACCTCGAACCCGTTCATCGCGCGCTGGATCCCGACCCCTGATGAATCGATGGTCGTGATCCGGCTGAAGAACCCCCGCGGCATCGATTTCCCCTACCTGCTCTCGATGATCCCGAACAGCTTCATGTCGCGCGCCAATTCGATCGTGGTGCATGGCGCCAAGCTCGACCTCGCGATGCAGCTCATCCTGACCCCGCTGATCCTGCAACTGATCGAACGAAAGAGGCGAACGATATGACCGCACTTGCGTCCGTTGCCAGCCGCCCCGACATCAGCCACGACGAGATGGCGAATGCCATCCGCTTCCTCGCCGTCGACGCGGTTGAGCAGGCGAAATCCGGCCATCCCGGCATGCCGATGGGCATGGCCGATGTCGCGACCGTGCTGTTCACCGACTTCCTGAAGTTCGATCCGGCCGATCCGGCCTGGCCCGACCGCGACCGCTTCGTGCTGTCGGCGGGGCACGGCTCGATGCTGCTCTACGCGCTGCTCTATCTCACCGGCTACGAGAGCATGACGCTCGATCAGCTCAAGGCGTTCCGCCAGTGGGGATCGCAGACCCCCGGCCATCCCGAATATGGCCATACACCCGGTGTCGAGACCACGACCGGTCCGCTCGGGCAGGGGATCGCGACCGCGGTCGGCATGGCGCTCGCCGAGCGCTTGATGAACGCCCGCTTTGGCGACGAGCTCGTCGACCACTTCACCTATGTGGTCGCCGGCGATGGCTGCCTGATGGAAGGCCTCAGCCATGAGGCGATCTCGCTCGCCGGCCATCTGCGGCTGAACCGGCTCATCGTGCTGTTCGACGACAACCATATCTCGATCGACGGTGCGACCTCGCTGTCCTGCTCGGATGATCAGGCGGCGCGGTTTGCGGCCAGCGGCTGGAACGTCTGCCGCATCGACGGCCACGATCCGCAGGCGATCGCCGCGGCAATCAGGCAGGCGCGCGCGAGCGATCGGCCCTCGCTGATCGCCTGCCGCACGGTGATCGGGTTCGGTGCGCCGAACCGGCAGGGCAGCGAGAAGGTGCATGGCGCGCCGCTCGGCACCGACGAGGTGGCGAAGACCCGTAGCGCGCTGCGCTGGCCGTATCCGGCCTTCGAAGTGCCCGATGCGGTGCTGGCCGAATGGCGCGAGCTCGGCGGCCGCGGCCGCGATGCGCGACGCGCCTGGATCGAGCGCTCGCGCGCCGCGTGCAAGGCTGACAAGGGCGAACGGTCGCCGTTCCACGACGCGCTGAACCGGAAACTGCCCTGTGCCTACACCAAGGCAATGGCAGCGCTCGTTGAGCGCTTTGCCACCGAACAGCCGAAGCTTGCGACGCGGCAGGCCTCGCAGCAGGTCATCGACGTGATCGCCGAAGCGCTGCCCAATCTCCTGGGCGGCTCGGCCGACCTCACGCACTCCAACCTGACGCAGGCGAAGTCGCAGGTGTCGGTGCGGCCGGAAACGCTCGACGGCAGCTACATCCACTACGGCATCCGTGAGCACGGCATGGCGGCGGCGATGAACGGCATCGCCTTGCATGGCGGCTTCATTCCCTATGGCGGCACCTTCCTCAGCTTTGCGGATTACAGCCGCCCCGCGATCCGTCTTGCGGCGCTGATGGGGATCCGCGTCATCCATGTGATGACGCACGATTCGATCGGGCTTGGCGAGGACGGTCCGACGCATCAGCCGGTCGAGCATCTGGCGGCGCTGCGGGCGATCCCGAACGTGCTGGTGTTCCGTCCGGCCGACGCGGTCGAGACCGCGGAAGCCTGGGACTGCGCGCTGAAGGCGGAGACCTCGCCGTCGATCCTTTGCCTGTCGCGGCAGGCGCTGCCGACGGTGCGCGATGGCAGCAAGGACAACCAGGTCGCGCTCGGCGCCTACGTTCTCGTCGAGCCGTCCTTCGCGCGTGACGTCACCCTGATTGCAACGGGTTCGGAGGTGGCGATCGCGCTCGAAGCCGCAAAGCTGCTGGCGGAAGCAGGGGTACAGGCCGCGGTCGTCTCGGCCCCGTGCTTCGACCTGTTCCGCCAGCAGCCGAGCGACTATCGCGCAAAAGTTCTGGGCAGCGCGCCGCGCGTCGGCGTCGAAGCCGCCGTCGAAGGCGACTGGGCCCGCTGGCTCGGTGACAACGGAGCGTTCGTCGGCATGACCGGCTTCGGCGCGTCGGCGCCGGCCGATGTGCTGTACCGCGAGTTCGGCATCACGCCTGCGGCGGTCGCCGCCGCAGCAAAACAGCTCATGCAACGAGTGAATTGAAGGGAGGACGCCACGATGGCGCGGATCACACTGAGGCAATTGCTGGACCACGCCGCCGAACGCGGCTACGGCGTGCCGGCCTTCAACATCAACAACATGGAGCAGGGTCTCGCCATCATGGAGGCGGCTGCCGCCTGCGATGCGCCTGTGATCATCCAGGCGTCGCGCGGCGCGCGGTCTTATGCCAACGACATCATGCTGGCGAAGATGATCGACGCGCTGGAGGAGATGCATCCGCAGATCCCGCTCTGCCTGCATCTCGACCACGGCAACGAGGAGGCGACCTGCGCCACCGCGATCCGCTACGGTTTCACCTCCGTGATGATGGACGGCTCGCTCAAGGCCGACGCCAAGACCGCGGCCGACTATGATTACAACGTCGACATCACGCGCCGCGTCGTCGAGATGGCGCACTGGGTCGGCGCGTCGGTCGAAGGCGAGCTCGGTGTGCTCGGCTCGCTCGAGCATGGCGGCGGCGAGCAGGAGGACGGTCACGGGGTTGAAGGTCAGATCAGCCACGACCAGCTGCTCACCGACCCGGACCAGGCGGTCGATTTCGTCCGCGCCACCAAGGTCGATGCGCTGGCGATCGCGATGGGTACCTCGCACGGCGCCTACAAGTTTACGCGCAAGCCCGACGGGGAGATCCTGGCGATGCGCGTGGTCGAGGAGATCCATACGCGGCTGCCGAACACGCATCTGGTGATGCACGGCTCGTCCTCGGTGCCGCAGGCGCTGCAGGACGTGTTCAACCAGTTCGGCGGTGAGATGCCGCAGACCTGGGGCGTGCCGGTCGAGGAGATCGTCCGCGGCATCAAGCATGGCGTGCGCAAGGTCAACATCGACACCGACTGTCGCCTGGCGATGGCCGCGGCCTTCCGCAAGGTCGCCACGCAGTCGAAGAGTGAATTCGATCCACGCAAGTTCCTGAAGCCGGCGATGGATGCGCTGCGCGAGCTCTGCCGCGACCGCTTCGAGCAGTTCGGCACCGCCGGCAATGCCGCGAGGATCAAGGTGGTCGGGCTGCCCGAGATGGCCCGCCGCTATCGCGCCGGTGCGCTCGATCCGCAGATTGGAAAAATGACCCAGGCCGCCTGAGCAAATGGCCAGCGAAACACAGGAGATTCCGATGAACGTGCAGCAGTCGATCACCGTGCGGGGCAAGGATCGCTACAAGTCCGGCGTGATGGAATACAAGCGTATGGGCTATTGGGAGCCGGACTATGAGCCCAAGGACACCGACGTCATCGCCTTGTTCCGCGTCACCCCGCAGGACGGCGTCGATCCGACCGAAGCCTGCGCGGCGGTGGCGGGCGAATCCTCGACCGCGACCTGGACCGTGGTGTGGACCGACCGGCTGACGGCTGCGGAGAAGTACCGGGCGAAATGCTATCGCGTCGATCCGGTGCCGAATTCCCCCGGCAGCTACTTCGCCTATATCGCCTATGACCTCGATTTGTTCGAGGGGGGATCGATTTCGAACCTGACCGCCTCGATCATCGGTAACGTGTTCGGTTTCAAGCCGCTGAAGGCGTTGCGCCTCGAGGACATGCGGCTGCCGACTGCCTATGTGAAGACCTTCCAGGGCCCGGCCACCGGCATCGTGGTGGAACGCGAGCGGCTCGACAAGTTCGGCCGTCCCTTGCTCGGCGCCACCGTGAAGCCGAAGCTCGGCCTGTCCGGCCGCAACTATGGCCGTGTTGTTTATGAAGCCTTGAAAGGCGGCCTCGACTTCACCAAGGACGACGAGAACATCAACTCGCAGCCCTTCATGCACTGGCGCGAGCGCTTCCTGTACTGCATGGAGGCGGTCAATCGCGCGCAGGCCGCGACCGGCGAGATCAAGGGCAGCTACCTTAACGTCACTGCGGCGACCATGGAGGACATGTACGAGCGCGCCGAATTCGCCCATGAGCTCGGCTCCAACATCGTCATGATCGACCTCGTGATCGGCTACACCGCGATCCAGTCGATGGCGAAGTGGGCGCGCCGGAACAACATGATCCTGCATCTGCATCGCGCCGGCCACTCGACCTACACGCGGCAGCGCAACCACGGCGTCTCGTTCCGCGTGATCGCGAAGTGGATGCGGCTCGCCGGCGTCGATCACATCCACGCCGGCACCGTGGTCGGCAAGCTCGAGGGCGACCCGAACACCACGCGCGGCTACTACGACATCTGCCGCGAGGACTTCAACCCGATGCAGCTCGAGCACGGCGTGTTCTTCGACCAGAACTGGGCGAGCCTCAACAAGCTGATGCCGGTGGCCTCCGGCGGCATTCATGCCGGCCAGATGCACCAGCTGCTCGACCTGCTCGGCGAGGACGTCGTGCTGCAGTTCGGCGGCGGTACGATCGGCCACCCCCGCGGTATCCAGGCCGGCGCCACCGCCAACCGCGTCGCGCTGGAAGCCATGATCCTCGCCCGCAACGAGGGGCGCGACTACGTCCATGAAGGCCCGGAGATCCTGGCCAAGGCGGCGCAGACCTGCACGCCTCTGCGCGAGGCGCTCGACGTCTGGAAGGACGTCACCTTCAACTACGAATCGACGGATGCCCCCGATTTCGTTCCCACGCCAAGCACGGCGGTCTGACAGGAGTTTCTCATGCGCGTGACCCAAGGCTGCTTCTCATTCCTGCCCGATCTGACCGACGAACAGATCGCCGCGCAGGTCCAATACTGCCTCGACAAGGGCTGGGCGGTGAACATCGAGTTCACCGACGATCCGCACCCCCGCAACACCTACTGGGACATGTGGGGCCTGCCGATGTTCGACCTGCGCGATGCGGCCGGCATCATGAAGGAGCTCGCGGACTGCCGGCGGGTCTATGGCGACCGCTACATCCGGATCTCCGGCTTCGATTCCAGCCACGGCTGGGAGTCGGTTCGGATCTCATTCATCGTCAACCGGCCGCGCGAGGAGCCCGGCTTCCGGCTCGACCGTCAGGAAGCTGCCGGCCGCAACGTCCGCTACGCGACGTATTCCTATGCGGCTGTTCGCCCCGAGGGCGAACGCTACGCCGATCAGTGACCGCGTCCGGTTGGCAAGCCAGGCGGGTTGCTCCCTCGACCGCCTGGTCCGGATGCACTTCTCCGTCGTCGCCCGCCGCGGCGACGGAGCTTTTTTCGAAGCGAGAGGATGATGACGCAACCGCAAGAACAAATCAGCCAACAAATCCGCGAGAGCCCGCTCGAGACCATCGACCTTCGGCATGAATTCGCCGATCTCGGTATCGGCGACGTGCTCGACCAGCTCGATTCCGAATTGATCGGCTTGAAGCCCGTCAAGACCCGCATCCGCGAGATCGCTTCGCTCCTGCTGGTCGAACGCATCAGGCAGAAGATGGCGCTGGCGACGACATTTCCGACCCTGCACATGTCGTTCACCGGCAATCCCGGCACCGGCAAGACCACGGTCGCGCTGCGGATGGCCGGCATCCTGCACAAGCTCGGCTTCGTCCGCCGCGGCCACGTCATCAGCGTCACGCGCGATGATCTTGTCGGGCAATATATCGGCCACACCGCGCCGAAGACGAAAGAGATATTGAAGAAGGCGATGGGCGGCGTCTTGTTCATCGACGAGGCCTATTACCTGTATCGTCCCGAGAACGAGCGCGATTACGGGCAAGAGGCGATCGAGATCCTGCTGCAGATCATGGAACAGCAGCGCGAGGATCTGGTGGTGATCCTGGCCGGCTATGGCGACCGCATGGAGAAGTTCTTCCAGAGCAATCCGGGTTTCCGCTCCCGCATCGCCCATCACATCGACTTCCCGGACTATTCGGATCCGGAGCTGCTCTGGATCGCCGAGCTGATGTTGCAGCAGCAGAATTATCGTTTCTCCCCGGAAGCACGCGAGGCCTTCACCCGGTACATCGGCATTCGCAAGGAGCAGCCGCTGTTCTCCAATGCGCGCTCGATCCGCAACGCGCTCGACCGCATCCGGCTGCGCCAGGCCAACCGGATCGTGGCGAAGCTCGACCGCACGCTCACGGTCGACGACGTGATGTCGATCGAGGCCGGCGATGTGCTGGCGAGCCGCGTGTTCGCAAAGGGCGCCGGCGCTGCAGGCGAGGGGCGATGAACCGGGCGCTCGCAGCGATCCGGACCGCGGGGATGCGCGACATCATTGCTGGGGCGCGCGCCTTGATCTTCGATGTCGACGGTACGCTCGCCGAAACCGAGGAGGTGCATCGCCGCGCCTTCAACGAGGCGTTCGCCGAGGCCGGCCTCGACTGGTTCTGGGACCAGGTCACCTACGGGCGGCTGCTTCGGGTCGCCGGCGGCAAGGAGCGCATCCGCGCCTTCGATGAGCGCAACGCGGTGCCTATGCTGACATTCGCAGATATCGCCGACCTGCACAGGATCAAGACCAGGCGCTACGCGGCGCTGATCGCGGCAGGCGGCTGTCCGTTGCGGCCGGGCGTGAGGGCCTGGCTCGCCGGTGCGCGCCATCGCGGCCAGCGGCTTGCGATCGCCACCACCACCTCGCATGGCAATATCGATGCGCTGCTGTCGATTGCGCTGGGGCTGGGCTGGGCCGATCTGTTCGAGGCGATCGTCGCCGGCGACGAAGTGCCACGGAAGAAGCCGGCTCCGGACGTCTATCTCGAGGTCCTGGCGCGGCTCGGGCTCGGGCCGGCGGATTGCATCGCGGTGGAGGATTCCGGCAACGGCCTCGCCGCCGCCGCGCGGGCCGGCATCCCCGTGGTCATCACCCGCAGCACCTATTTCAGCGATGACGATTTCGCCGAGGCGCTTCTGGCCGTCGATGATCTCTCCGAGATCGACGACTAGAGGCCGCCGCGGCCGCCGGGCGGCCCGTTCCGAATAATTTCTTCGGTAGATTAAATAAATCGCGCTTGCTTCCATAGCCCAGTAGGGGCATCTTCGGCCAGAAGCAGCGCCAGACCGCCAGAAATTCTGGCAGGTGATGACGGCTGCCAACAATTTCGGGAGATAGCGCCTCGTGACCCTCCGTGTCACCGATCAATTTATTCGGGTGATTGAATAAATGGTGCTTGCATCCGGAGAACGGCAAGGGCACCATCCACCAAAGGTTGCCAGAGGCTGTGCAAAACCACCAGAGGTTATGGGGGATGCTGGCGCTCGCCAACAATTCCGGGAGACAGCGCCTCATGATCCTCCGCGTCATTGCTACGGCTCATTCGTCGCACGGCATGACTTGCGGGTAACCTCGGCATTGCAGGATCGATATGGTTGATCGTGCGGAGCGAGCATGGCGCTGTTGACGAGTCTCATCGACATTTGCGCGATTTCGGTTCGTGACGGCCCCGGTGCCAATCCGAGGTCGCCGTAGATTTGCGACCATCCAACGAATGATGGCGGTCGATTGACGCTGTCCAAGGCAACGATACACAACTCAAAAAGCCAAGGGAGTGACGCATGTTCAGATTGAAGGTCTCGTTGATTGCACTGGCGTTGGCAGGTCTCACCGCGGCCGCACCGGACGCGTTCGCCCAGAGCAAGCCGACGATCGGCATCGCGATGCCGACCAAATCCTCGGCACGCTGGATCGACGACGGCAACAACATGGTCAAGGTGCTGAAGGAGCGCGGCTACGGCACCGACCTGCAATATGCCGACGACGACATTCCGAACCAGCTCTCCCAGGTCGAGAACATGGTGACCAAGGGCGCCAAGGTCCTGGTCATTGCGGCGATCGACGGCACCACGCTGTCCGACGCGCTGAAGCAGGCCAAGGCGCAGGGCATCACCGTCATCGCCTATGACCGCCTGATCCGCGACACGCCGAACGTCGACTATTACGCGACCTTCGACAATTTCCAGGTCGGCGTGCTGCAGGCGAGCTCGCTCGTGAACGCGCTCGGGCTGAAGGATGGCAAGGGTCCCTTCAACATCGAGCTGTTCGGCGGCTCGCCCGACGACAACAACGCCTATTTCTTCTACGACGGCGCGATGTCGGTGCTGAAGCCGTACATCGACAGCGGCAAGCTGGTGGTCGCAAGCGGCCAGATGGGCATGGACAAGGTCGCGACCCTGCGCTGGGACGGCGCCACCGCGCAGGCGCGGATGGACAATCTGCTCAGCGCCTTCTACGGCAAGAAGCGGGTCGATGCGGTGCTGTCGCCCTATGACGGTCTGTCGATCGGCATCATCTCCTCCCTGAAGGGTGTCGGCTACGGCAGCAAGGACCAGCCGATGCCGTATATCAGCGGCCAGGACGCCGAGGTGCCGTCGATCAAGGCGATGCTGCGCGGCGAGCAATACTCGACCATCTTCAAGGACACCCGCGATCTCGCCAAGGTCACCGCCGACATGGTCGATGCCGTGTTGAGCAAGAAGGAGGTCAGCGTCAACGACACCAAGACCTACAACAACGGGGTCAAGGTGGTTCCGTCCTATCTGCTCAAGCCGGTCGTGGTGGACAAGACCAATTGGGAGAAAGTCCTGATTGACAGCAGCTACTATAAGCGCTCGCAATTCGACTAAGGCGGGTAAGCTGGACGCACCCCGCCGAGGCCGATCGACGCTGCGAGACATGATCCGATGACGGCAATGCTTGAGATGCGCGGCGTCAGCAAGAGCTTTGCCGGCGTGCAGGCGCTGCGCGACGTCAGCTTCACCGTGGAAGCCGGCCAGATCCACGCTCTGGTCGGCGAGAACGGCGCCGGCAAGTCGACCCTGATGAAGGTGCTGAGCGGGGTCTACCCCGCCGGCAGCTATGAGGGGTCGATCCTGTTCGACGGCGACGAGCGCCGGTTCCGCGACATCAACGACTCCGAGGACCTGGGGATCATCATCATCCACCAGGAACTGGCGCTGATCCCGCTGATGTCGATCGCCGAGAACATTTTCCTGTCGCGCGCGCCGTCGCGGTACGGGGTGATCGACCGCAACGCGGTGTACCGGCGAACCGCGGAGTTGCTGGCGCAGGTCGGCCTGCGCGAATCGCCGGACACGTTGGTCACTGACCTCGGCGTCGGCAAGCAGCAACTGGTCGAGATCGCGAAGGCGCTGTCGAAGCAGGTGCGCCTCCTGATCCTGGACGAGCCGACCGCGAGCCTCAACGAGGCCGACAGCGCCGCGCTGCTCGACCGCCTGCTGGCCTTCCGCGAGCAGGGCATCGCCTCGATCCTGATCTCGCACAAGCTGAACGAAGTCGCACGCGTCGCCGACCGCATCACGGTGCTGCGCGACGGCCGCACCGTCGACAGCATCGATTGCCGGACCGAAGCGGTCGACGAGGACCGGATCATCCGCAGCATGGTCAACCGCGATCTCGCGCATCGTTTTCCGGAGCGCAACGTCGCGATCGGTGATCCCGTGATGAATGTGGAGAACTGGTCGGTGTATCACCCGCTGCACACCGCCCGGCAGGTGATCAAGAACGTCGACTTCAAGGTGCGGCGTGGCGAGGTGGTCGGCATCGCCGGCCTGATGGGCGCCGGCCGCACCGAGTTCGCCATGAGCCTGTTCGGCAGGGCCTGGGGCTACAACATCACCGGCAAGATCAGCCTTGACGGACGCGAGGCGAGCTTCGCCAGCGTGCCGGCCGCGATCCACGCCGGTCTCGCCTATGTCACCGAGGACCGCAAGCAGCTCGGGTTGATCCTCGCCGACGACGTCCGCAAGAACGTGACGCTGGCGAGCCTTCGCCAGGTCGCCGATCGCGGCGTGATCGACGATGTCGTCGAGCTGAAGGCTGCGAGCGACTACCGCAACCGGATGCGGATCCGCTGCTCCGATGTCTATCAGGAGGCCGGGCAGCTCTCGGGCGGCAACCAGCAGAAGGTGGTGCTGTCGAAATGGCTGATGACCGATCCGCAGGTGCTGCTGCTGGACGAGCCGACCCGCGGCATCGACGTCGGGGCAAAGTACGAGATTTATTGTATCATCAACGAGCTCGCGGCGGCCGGCAAGGGCGTCGTGGTGATCTCGTCGGAGATGCCGGAATTGCTCGGGATCTGCGACCGGATCTGCGTGATGAATGACGGCGCCTTCGTCGGCGAGTTCGCCAAGGACGACGCGACGCAGGAGAAGATCATGCGCGCCATCATGCGCAATGTCAGGATGTCCGGAAGCGGCGCCCCTGCCAGCGAGGCGCGAGCGGGAGGCAGAGCACAATGACCGACAAGACGGTGTCACTTTCCGAGGCCCCCAAGCATTCCGGCTTCATCAAGAACAATCTGCGCAACTACGGCATGCTGCTGTCGCTGCTCGCGATCATGCTGTTCTTCGAGATCGTGACCGACGGCACGCTGTTGCAGCCGGTCAATCTCACCAATCTCGTGCTGCAGAACAGCTACATCGTGATCATGGCGCTCGGCATGCTGCTGGTGATCGTCACCGGGCATATCGACCTGTCGGTCGGCTCGGTCGCGGGGTTCGTCGGCGCGGTCGCGGCGGTGCTGATGGTGACCTACCATGTCGACTATCCGATCGCCTTCATTGCCTGTCTTTTGATCGGTGCCGCGATCGGCGCGGCGCAGGGCTACTGGGTCGCCTATTTCAAGATTCCGTCCTTCATCGTGACCTTGGCAGGCATGCTGGTGTTCAAGGGCCTTGCGCTGGCGGTGCTGCAGGGCCGGTCGGTCGGGCCGTTTCCGCCGACCTTCCAGAAGCTGTCGTCGGGCTTCATTCCCGAACTGTTTCCGAGCGCCGGCACGCTCTATCCGACCTCGCTGCTGATCGGCGTCGTGCTGGCGTTCGCGCTGGTGCTGGCGAGCGCCAAGAGCCGGGCGCGCGAGCAGTCGCACGGCATCGAGGTCGAGCCCTACGCATTCTTCATCGCCAAGAGCATCGCACTGGCCGGCGCGGTGCTCTATTTCACCTATCTGATCGCCTCGCATCGCGGCCTGCCGAACGTGCTCGTTATCATGACGGTGCTGATCGCGGCCTATGGCTTTGTCACGCGGCGGACCGTGATCGGCCGGCAGATCTACGCAGTCGGCGGCAATGCCAAGGCCGCGAAGCTGTCGGGCGTCAAGACCGAGCGGCTGACCTTCTTCACCTTCGTCAACATGGGCGTGCTGGCGGCGCTCGCCGGACTGGTGTTCGCCGCGCGGCTCAACACCGCGACGCCGAAGGCGGGCCTCGGCTTCGAGCTCGACGTGATCGCCGCCTGCTTCATCGGCGGCGCCTCGGCCTATGGCGGCGTCGGCCGGGTCGGCGGCGCGGTGGTCGGCGCCATGATCATGGGCGTGATGAACAACGGCATGTCGATCCTCGGCATCGGCATCGACTATCAGCAGGTGATCAAGGGCCTCGTCCTGCTCGGCGCCGTCTGCATCGATGTCTACAACCAGCGCCGGTGATTGCCGCGCGGTCATGATTTCACGATATGATGCCTGCGCAACGCAGGAGAATGTCGCGTGAAACTGTCCCATGCCGATGCGCTGACCATCGGAAACATCCTGGCCGAAGTCGGCCGCACCGAGATCATGCCGCGGTTTCGCCGCGTCCGGGAGATCGAGGTCCGTACCAAGACATCGGCATTCGACGTCGTCACCGAAGCCGACGAGCTGGCCGAGCAGGCGATCTCGGCGGCGCTGCTCCGGGCGTTTCCGAATGCGGCTGTGATCGGCGAGGAAGCGACATCGCGCGATCCGGCCGCGCTCGGTCAGGTCGGGACTGCGGAGCTTGCCTTCATCGTCGATCCGATCGACGGCACGCGGAACTTCACCTCGAGCCTGCCGCTGTTCGGCACCATGGTGGCTGCCACGATGCGCGGCGAGATCGTGTTCGGCGCGATCCATGATCCCGTCTGCAACGACACCGCGTTCGCGCTGCGCGGTGAGGGCGCGTGGCTCGACATGCCGGATGGCCGGCGGCATGACCTGAAGGTGGCCGCGGCGGTGCCGGTCCATCAGATGGACGCGGTGATCGGCGTCAATTTCCTGCCCGAGGCGCTGCGCCCGATCGTCGCCGGCAACCTGTCCAAGCTTGGCGTCAGTGCCTGGCTCCGATGCGCCGCGCATGAGTATCGGATGGCGGCGTCCGGCCATTGCCATCTGTTGTTCTACAACAAGCTGATGCCGTGGGATCATGCCGCGGGCTGGCTGCTGCATCGCGAGGCCGGCGGCTACAGCGCGCATTTCGACGGATCACCCTACAAGCCGGTCAATTTGACCGGCGGCCTGCTCTGCGCACCCGATGAGGCGAGTTGGCATGCGGCACAGCAGGCGATCCTGACGCGGACCGAGTAGTTCTGTCGCAACTGTCAAACAGCTTGCTCGGTGTCATCACCCGCGAAAGCGGGTGGTCCAGTATTCCAGAGGCAGCAGTGCTTGAGCCGAGAGGCCGCGGCGTACTGGATCGCCCGGTCGAGCCGGACGATGACATTGGAGTGAGTACACAGCTCTTCCCGTGCGTCGTCCCTGCGAAAGCAGGGACCCATATTCCGCGGCGGAGATTGTGAACGGGACTCGTCGTTCCGCCGCTAGGCAACAATCTGCATCTGTGGTTATAGGTCCCTGCGTTCGCAGGGACGACACCGAGTGTGTTGCGCCGGGCGGTGGGCTGCACATTCTCGCGACACGCCTGACTGACCGAGGGATGCGAGCGTCATGCCCGGACGCCCGGGCATGACGCTGAGAGAGGTCTCACTCGCTGCCGACCTCGCCGGTGATGATGTTGCCGAACAGCGTCCAGCTCTCGCCTTCGAACCGCATCAGCTGCGACTGCTCGATCGGACGGAAGTCGGTCGCGCCGGTGTTGATCCTGATCCCGGGCAGGATCATCTTCGGCGCAAAGTCCTTCAGGCTGGCGGCCTGCTTCATCACGTTCTCGCGCGTCAGATCGTCGCCGCACTGCTTGAGCACCTGCGCGAGCGTCTGCGCGGCGGCGTAGCCATAGACGTGATTGCCGTTGGTCTTGTCGCCGTCGGGCAGGTACTTGTCCATGAACGCCCGCCATTCGGTGGTCTCGGCATCACCGTTCCAGATCTTGTCGGTCGGATCCTTGAGGTAGGCGACCGAGATGATGCCTTGCGAGTTTTCGACGCCCGCGGCGCGCATCACCGAGGCGACCGAGGTTGCGGTCGAGGTCAGGAAGAAGGTCGGCTTCCAGCCGAGCTCGGCGACCTTCTTGATGGTCTGCGCCGCGCCCTTCGGGGCTGCCCAGGTGAACAGGATGTCGGCGCCCGAGGCGCGCAGCGCCACGATCTGCGAATCCAGCGTCGGATCGGTCAGCTCGTAGGACTTGTCGGCGACGATCATGCTGCTGGCCTTGTCGCCGAGGCCGTCGCGCAGCCCCTTGAGCGCATCCTTGCCGGCATCGTCGTTCTGCCAGAGCACGGCGATCTTGCCGTTCGGAAATTTGTCGAGGATGTATTTGGCGTAGATCCGCCCCTCGCTCTGGTAGTTGGGCTGCCAGCCCATCGTCCACGGAAAGCCCTGGGGATCGCCGAAGCGCGTCGCGCCTGATGCGATGAAGAGGTGAGGGACCTTCTTGCCGTTCAGATATTTCTGGATCGCGACATTGGGTGCGGTGCCGAGCGGCTGGAACACCAGCAGCACCTCGTCGCCCTCGACCAGCTTGCGTGCCTGCTCGACCGATTTCGGCGGGGAGAAGCCGTCGTCGTAGCTGATGAAATTGATTTTGCGGCCGTTGATGCCGCCCTGGTCGTTGATCATCCTGAAATAGGCCGCTTCGGTCCGGCCGATCGCGCCGTAGGCGGAAGCGGGGCCGCTATAGGGCATGATATTGCCGATCTTGATCTCGGTATCCGAGACCCCCGGGCCGTAGTTCTTCTGCGCGAGCGCCGGCGACAGCGCACCGATCGTTGCCGCGACCGCAAGCCACGCGCGAAGACAAAAACCGTCCAACATCCCTCGTTCACTCCCTGATTATTCGCTGACCACCTTGTGACGTTCGCGGGCCGGAGGGCCTGCGCGTTGACGCCCGGCGACAATTATCGTATGCGCTCCCGGTCTGGAAACGTTTCCAGACTAGCGCGTGTTCCCACCGATGGCAATATTCCCTGCGGCCGGAGAGATGTGACAAATGAGCAGACTGGAGCAGACGAGCCCGGACCATGGCGCGAGGCCGCCGCTGGTTGCCGAATGCGATGCCGTCGTGGTTGGAGCCGGCTTCGGCGGGCTGTATGCGATCTATCGGTTGCGCGAGCTCGGACTCAAGGTGATCGGCATCGAGGCGGCGTCCGACGTCGGCGGCACCTGGTACTGGAATCGCTATCCCGGCGCGCGCTGCGACATTCCGAGCCTGTTCTATTCCTACACCTGGTCGGAGGAGCTGCGGCAGGAATGGCGCTGGAGCGAGAAATACGCCGCGCAGCCGGAGATCCTGCGCTATGCGCAGCATGTCGTCGACCGGTTCGAGCTGCGCTCTTTGATCCGCTTCGACACCCGCGTGACCAGCGCCGACTGGGACGAGGCCGGCGAGAGCTGGACCGTGCGCACCGATCGCGGCGATTGCATCGTCGCATCAACTTGCGTGATGGCGACCGGCAATCTCTCGGTGCCCAACAAGCCGAAGCTGCCGGGACTCGAGCGCTTCGGCGGGCCGGTCTATCACACCGGGCAGTGGCCGCATGAGCAGGTCGACTTTTCCGGCTTGCGCGTTGCGGTGATCGGCACCGGCTCGTCGGGCGTGCAGACGATCCCGATGGTCGCCAAGGCGGCAAGCCGCCTGACCGTGTTCCAACGCACGCCGAACTACTCGGTGCCTGCACGCAATGCGCCGTTGTCCGACACCGATGTCGCGGCCGCCGAGCCGTTGATCGCGAAATATCGCGAGAGCCTCGAGACGCCGGAATTCGGGCGGGTGCCCGCCAACGCATTCGACGCTGCGGTGCCCGACCGCGACGTGCAATGGGCGCGCTATGAACAGCTGTGGGAGCAGGGCGGCGGCGGCATCCTGACCGCGTTCCCGAACATCCTGACCGACGAGGCCGTCAACGACGTCGCCTGCGACTTCGTGCGGGACAAGATCCGCGGCATCGTCAACGACGCGTCGACGGCTGAGGCGCTGTCGCCGAAGGATTATCCGCTCGGCGTCAAGCGCATCTGCATCGATACCGGTTATTTTGCCACCTACAATCTGCCGCATGTCGAGCTGGTCGATGTGCGCGCGGAGCCGCTGACGGCGGTCACCGAGACCAGCCTCGAGACCGCGACACGGTCCTTCGTGCTCGATGCGCTGGTGCTGGCGACCGGCTATGACGCGATGACCGGAGCGCTCGCTGCAATGCAAATCCGCGGCCGCGACGGTGCGACCTTGAAGGAGGCCTGGGCCGATGGGCCCAGCGCCTATCTCGGCCTGATGGTGTCGGGCTTTCCGAACCTGTTCGTCGTGACCGGGCCGGGGAGCCCGTCGGTCATCGGCAACGTGATCCACGCCTGCGAGAACCATGTCGAGTGGATCGCGGCCTGCCTTGGCAGCATGCGCGCCAAGGGGCAGACTCGGATCGAGCCGGATCGCGATGCCGAGCGCGCCTGGATGGCGCATGTCGCGGATGCTGCCAGCCGCACACTCTATCCGAAAGCCAATTCCTGGTACCAGGGCGCCAACATCGCGGGCAAGCCGCGGGTGTTCATGCCCTATGTCGGCCAGGGCTATCGCCACCGCATCGCGCAGATCGCGCAACGTGGTTACGAGGGTTTTGAGTTGCGCTGAGGCGAGCCTTGCGGGCGCTGTCTCTCTGCGTCATTGCGAGCGGAGCGAAGCAATCCATCGCGAGGCATATGCGGAACAATGGATTGCTTCGCGGAGCCTGTCATCGGGCGCGCGTTCGCGCGACCCGTTGGCTCGCAATGACGATATGGTTGGAACCGTTTCCAGATTTGAGAAGAATTGGAGGATCACAGATGGAGATCAAGCGATCAGGATCGGTTGCAAGCCGGCGCGGCAACGCCGAGTGGTTCAGCGGCACAGTATGGGCTGACTCGATCGTCAATGCACCCGCACCGGCGCGGGTGCAGGCCGCCCGGGTCACGTTCGAGCCGGGGGCGCGCACGGCCTGGCACACCCATCCGCTCGGCCAGACGCTCTACGTCACTGCCGGCGCGGGATATGTGCAGAGCTGGGACGGCCCGATCCGCGTGATCCGTCCGGGCGATGTGGTATGGATTCCACCGGGCGAGAAGCATTGGCACGGTGCGGCGCCAACCACGGGCATGAGCCACATCGCGATCCACGAAGCGCTCGACGGCGACTACGCGACCTGGATGGAGCACGTCTCCGACGCGCAATACGCGGCGACGCCGCAGGCTGATTGATCGGCGCGCGACGCTACTTTCGTCCCCGCGCGGGCGTCGCCGGCGCGGCGCAGGAGTGGCGCAGGATCAGGCGCGTCGGCAGGAACACCGGCGCGCTGCCGGCGGGCTTGTCGTCGTCGCGGATCCGCTCCAGCAACAGCCGCGCGGCGGTGCGGCCGACCTCGTTCATGTCCCAGCTCAAGGCTGAGATCGCGGGCGTCGCATGGCGGGCGAGATCGGTGTCGCCGCTGCACACGATCGAGACGTCCTGCGGGTAGCGCAGGCCGTTGCTGGTGATCGCCTCCAGCACTTCGGCCAGCATGCTGGTGCCGAGCGAGATGATCGCGGTCGGCGGTTTTGTCATTTGCAAGAGCTGGCACACCGAGCTGAACGCGGTGTTGGCGCCCTGCATATGCGGGCGGATCAGGCCGGGATCGACCTCGATCTTGGCTTCCTGATGCGCCTGCCGGTAGCCTGCGAGCCGTTCCGAGCTCGGCAGCACCGCGGCGCTGCCGGTCAGCAATGCGATCCGGCGATGGCCGAGCCCGATCAGATAGCGCGTCGCCTCCAGCGCGCCGCCGCGGTGATCGACGCGAACCGGGACGCTGCCCGGGACCTCACGGTCGACGGTGACGCAGGGCAGGTCGAGCGTCGCGAGCCCCTTCATGAAATCCTTGTGCGAATTGTCGCCGGCGAACAGCAGCAATCCATCCATCTGGCGGCGCCGCACCGCCGACAGGAACGCGGCCTCGCGCGCCTCCTCATGCTTGGTCGCGGCCAGCATCAGGAGGAAGCCGGCGCGCTGGAATTCCTCCTCCGCCGCGCTCACCATGCCGGTGTAGTGCGGATTGGAGAAATCGGCCACCATGCAGCCGATCGTGTTGGAGGCCCGCGAGCGCAGCGCCTGCGCTGCCTGGTCGGGCTCGAAGCCGAGACGCTTCACCGCGCGCATGATGCGGGCATGCAGCTCCGCGCTGGTGTAGATGCCGCCGTTGAGCGTGCGGCTGACGCTTGAGACGGAGACGCCGGCCTCCGCCGCGACGTCACGAATCGTCGGTCGTGTCCGTCGCGCCTTTGTCATTCGTGGTGGTCCTGTCGGTTCGGCGTTGCCGTAGGCAGGCGCGGCGATTGCGGCGCGTGCGGACGACGTAGCCGATCCTAATCAGGCTCGGCCACGAATCTCAAATGATTCCTGTCGCTGCGGTTGCGGCGCTTAAGCCGACGCGGGCCGGTCGAAATAGGCGAACGCGGCGCTGGTCAGGCTGCCCAGCAGCGACCAGAACACCAGGCTGGTCAGCGTGACCGCGACCACGAACTGATGCGACAGCGACGACGGCACGTTGGTCTCGACATGCTCGAGCTCCGGCGCGCCGATCAGATGCGGCAGCATGATCAGGACCACGCCCGCGACGGCGGCCGGCATCGAGCGGCGGAACACGATCAGCCCGAGGCCGGCTGCTGTCGCCAGCACCGCAATCGTCCACCAGATCTGGCGCGACAGCAGCGGGGCAGCAGGCACGCCGGGCAGTTCAGGCGGCAGCCCAAGGCCCGGCGCAATTGTGAAAACAGCAAAACCCGCGAGGCCCCACATCAGGCCTTCGTGCCACGAGATCGGCTCGCCGGTCGCGCCACTGCGGACCGCAAGGAAGCCGCAGAGCAGAAGCGCAAAACCGATCGCAGTCAGGATGTTCGCGCCGGCCGTATAGAGATTGCGCTCCAGCCCGTCCTTCGGCTCCCAGGCCTCGGCGCCGTGATCATGATCGGCATGATCGTGGACGAGGATGGCCTGCGGCTGCGCTGAGGCTTCGTGCTTGTGCTCGGCCGCCTTCTCATAGACCTCGGCCCTGAGGATCAGGGGAACGGTGCCGAACTGCTGGGCCGCGGTGACGATCAGGCCGACGATGAAACCCGCGATGACCGACGAGAAGACGATCGAGCGAAACGTGCTCATGCCGACGAGGTCAGTGGCAGGGGAATGCGTTGGAGTGGCGCACATCGTGCGCGGCGTTGTGGATCACGTCGATGTGCGAGAAGCCGACCACGCCGACGATGAACAGGCCGAGCGTCATCGCCATCAGGGACTGGGCAAGCCTGCCGACCTGTCGGGTGGCGACCGGCAGATGCTGGGCTTGCGCGGTCTGGGACTGGCTCATGATCGTTCTCCACGTTCGATTTGGTCGGCTTCTAGCAGCTTTCGGGCGATGTCGCGACTGGTAAGATGCAGATTTGTTCCAACAGGGATGCGCTTGCGCAGGATCTTGGCGTGAGCCGCGGCCCTGAATGCGTCTGTATGGCGCTCGAAATAGCCGAGGCAGGCCTCCGGCACCGGCTCTGCGCCGAGCAGAGTCCGAAACGCGCCCCGATGCACCGCGCAGATCGCTTGGTGCTCCGGGATGGGAAACGCCAGCGAGGCGATGTCGGCGCGCCAGTGGGCGGAGCTGTTCGCAGCGCCGCTGCCGGCCGGAGATTGGTCAGCGCCGGATGGTGAATTCACCGGGACCTCGCCGCGATTCCCACTTGGCCTGCTCGAGCTCGGGACGGTCGCACTCTGCCTGGGGGTAGCCGATGCAGAGGTAGCCGATAAACTTCCAGCCGTCCGGTAGCTCCAGGATCTCACGAACGCGGCCCGGATTGAGGATCGATACCCAGCCGAGTCCGATACCTTCGGCACGTGCGGCAAGCCACATCGAGCAGATCGCGGCCACCACGGAATATTCGGATGTCTCCGGCATCGTCGCGCGGCCGAGACCGGCGCCGATCTGGTCGCTCTTGTCGGCAAACACGGCGAGATGGCCCGGCGCCTCTTCGAGGCCCGATAGCTTCAGTGATGCGTATTTTGCGGCACGCTCGCCGGAATAGGAGCGCAGGGCGTCAGCGTTGCAGGCCTTGAAGTCCTCGATCACAGCACGGCGCCGTGCTGCGTCGTTGACGATGACGAACCGCCAGGGCTGGCTCAATCCCACCGAAGGCGACAGGCAGGCGATCTCGATCAGCCGCTCGATTGACCCATCCGGCAGTGGATCGGTCCGGAAGCGCCGCACGTCGCGCCGCCACACGAACAGCTCATGCAGTTGCCGGCGAAACGTATCGTCGAATGAGATCATCGCGGGGCCTTGATCCGCTCGATAGCGGACATCATTTGAGCTTCATCGGCAAGCCTGCCACGACGAATTCCACTTCCTCAGCCACACCTGCGATGGTCTGGTTCATGAGGCCGGCGGCGTCGCGAAAAGTTCGCGCCAGTGCGTTGTCGGGCACGATGCCGAGGCCGACCTCGTTGGTGACCAGGATGACCGGGCTGTGCTGGCGCGGCAACGCCTGCGCAAGGCGCGTCACCTCCTGCGACCAGTCGCGCTCCGCATGCAGCAGGTTGGACAGCCACAGCGTCAGGCAATCCACCAGCCTGGCGCCGGCACGATCGGTCTCGGACAGCACGTCAACCAGATCGAGCGGCACCTCGCGTTCGATCCAGTCGCCGCCGCGCCGTGCGCGATGCCCGGCGATCCGTTCGTCCATTTCAGCATCGAGTGCTTCGGCGGTCGCAACATAGACCGGCTGACCTGGAAAGCTGCGCGCGCGAAGTTCGGCGCGCCGGCTCTTTCCGGACCGGGCTCCGCCGGTGATCAGAATGACGGTCATATGGTCTCCTGTTGCGAACCGGGACCCGCTTCGCTCGAAAACGCTCTAACCACCAATCGCGGTAAAATACAAAGCCGAAATCCGCCCGCGGAGGGCTTGCGCTCGCTCGATGTCTTGCGCATCAGGGGGATCGCGGCGAGGAGAGGGTCAAGTGGGATTTGCGGGAGCGATGGCGGTGGCGATGGCTGTGGATGCCTTGATCGGCTGGCCGGCGTGGCTGTTTGCCCGCATCGGTCATCCCGTGACCTGGCTCGGCCGCTTGATCCATTTCCTCGATACCAGCTGGAACCGGGCCTCCGATCCTCCGGCGCTGCGTCGCACCGCCGGTGTTGCGGCGGCCGTGCTGGTGATCGCGCTGGCGACGGCGCTGGGCTGGGTCGTTCAGTCCGCGCTCGCATCCGGATGGCTGCATGTCGTTGTTGTCGGTATGCTGGCATGGCCGCTGGTGGCGCTGCGCTCACTGCATGACCATGTCGCCGCGGTGGCCCATCCGCTTGTCTCTGGCGACATCGCGGCCGCGCGTTCAGCAGTCGCGCAGATTGTCGGGCGCGATCCGGCCACGCTCGATGACGCCGGCATCGCGCGCGCGACCATCGAGAGCCTTGCCGAGAATGCATCCGACGGCATCGTGGCGCCGGTGTTCTGGGGCGCGCTGTTCGGGTTGCCGGGAATCCTCGGCTACAAGGCGATCAACACGCTGGACTCCATGATCGGCCATCGCACCGAGCGGCACGAAGCCTTTGGCTGGGCCGCGGCGCGGATCGACGATGTTGCCAATCTCATTCCGGCGCGGCTGACCGCTGTCTTGTTCGTGCTGCTCGCGCCAAACCGCTCGCAGGCGTGGTCATGCATGCTGCGCGATGCGCATCGGCATCGCTCGCCCAATGCCGGGTGGCCGGAAGCGGCGATGGCCGGCGCGCTCGGCGTCCGGCTCAGCGGGCCGCGCATCTATCACGGCAGCGTCGCGCACGAGCCTTGGCTGAACGAGGGTGCGCGCGATCCGGCTGCTGCTGACGTCCTCACCGGGCTGAAACTCTATCGTTACGCCATGATGCTGCTGGCCGCGGCCTTCGTGGCCCTGGCGCTGGCGTGAAGGAGCGGCGCATGCGTGAGCATGGCGGGAATCTCGACGTCGCCCAGCAACGCTACGGCGGCGCAGCGGAAGACTGGATTGATCTGTCGACCGGGATCAATCGCGTGCCTTATCCAGACGTCAGTGTGGAGGCGCGGCAATGGAGCGTGTTGCCGTCGCGATCCGAAATCGAATCCCTGCACGACGCGGCGCGGCGGGCCTACGCTACCAGTGCGCCGATCGTGGCGATGGGCGGTGCGCAGGCCGCCATTCAGTTGCTGCCTAGTCTGGCGTCGCGCGGGCGAGCGCGCATCCTGGCGCCCACATATAATGAGTATGCCGGCGTGTTGTCGGCGGCGGGCTGGGAGGTTGCCGAGGTGTCCGAGGTTGCGGCGCTTGCGGGAGCCGATGTTGCCGTCGTCGTCAATCCGAACAACCCCGACGGAAGACGCCATGATCGGGACGAACTGCTTGCGCTGTTGCCACGTGTTGGCCGGCTCGTGATCGACGAGAGTTTTGCGGACGCCGTACCCGGCATCTCGCTTGCAGCAGAAGCAGGACGCGCGGGGCTCGTGATCCTGCGCTCATTCGGCAAGTTTTACGGGCTTGCCGGCTTGCGGCTCGGCTTCGCTGTTGGCGGCGCAGCTGATATCGCCGCGCTCTCCGCAATGACCGGGCCATGGCCGGTTTCGGGGGCCGCGATCGCGATCGGGCGGCGGGCCTTGCTCGACCACGACTGGGCGAGGGCAACGACCGCACGGCTGGCGGACGACTGCGTCAAGCTCGACGCGGCGGCGCAATCGCGGGGTTGGACGCTGGTCGGCGGCACGCCGCTGTTCCGGCTTTACGAGACCGGCGATGCGCTCGCCGCGCAGGAGACGCTTGCCCGCGGACGGATCTGGTCGCGCGTCTTCCAGCACAAGCCGGGATGGCTGCGCCTCGGTCTGCCCGGCAATGAGGCTGAATGGTCCCGGCTTTCCGCCGTGTTGTCGCGCTGATTTCTTGACGCGTTTTCTTCACGCGAACTGGTGTCGACTTCGCTCGAAACGCCCTTAGCGCGCCAGCGCGAGCAGGCCGTCGACATCGAGATGGGTCTCGATGTGCTCGGCAAGCGCGTCGAGCGCGCTCTCGACCCTGGCGCCGTAAGGCTGATCCGCCGCAGGGATATCGAGCTGCGCAAGGAAGGCCTTACGAAATTCGTCCGACGTGAACAGGCCGTGCAGATAGCTGCCGTGAACGCGTCCGTCAGGCGACATGGCACCTTCCGGCGAGCCGTCAAGTATTGAAAACGGCCGGACGCGATCCGGGCCGTCGGTGCGTCCGATGTGGATTTCGTAGGCGCTGATCGGCTGACCGGTCGCAGCATGCACGGCGCTGACGCGGGTCAGCGTCTTCTGCTCGGTCATGGTGGTGGTGACATCGAGCAGCCCGAGCCCGCGCGTTTCGCCCGCGGGACCCTCGATCCCATCGGGATCGGCGACCGCTTGTCCGAGCATCTGGTATCCGCCGCACAGGCCGAGCACGTGCCCGCCGCGGCGATGATGCGCCAGGAGATCGATGTCCCAGCCCTGCGCGCGCAGGAAGGCGAGGTCGCCGCGGGTCGATTTCGAGCCGGGCAGGATGACGAGCCTGGCATCACCGGGGATGGCTTCGCCCGGACGGACCATCACCAGATCGACGCCGGGTTCGAGCTTCAGCGGATCGAGGTCGTCGAAATTCGCAATCCGCGACAGGGCCAGAAACGCGATCTTGCACTGGCCGGGCTTGCGCGCGTCGCCGAGCCCGAGCGCGTCTTCGGCCGGTAATTCGCCGGCGCGAGCGAACCAGGGCAGCACGCCAAAGCCGCGCCACGCGGTGCGGTCCTCGATCAGGCGGTAGCCGTCGTCGAACAGCGAGGGATCGCCGCGGAATTTGTTGATGACGAAGCCCTGGATCATCGCGGCATCGTCGGGATCGATCACGGTCTTGATGCCGACGAGCTGCGCGATCACGCCGCCGCGGTCGATGTCGCCGACCAGCACCACGGGCACGTCGGCCCGGCGCGCAAAGCCCATATTGGCGATGTCGGCCTTGCGCAGGTTGACCTCGGCGGGACTGCCGGCGCCTTCGACCAGCACGAGGTCTGCGCGCGCCTTCAGGCGCTCAAAACTCTCCAGCACTGCGCCCATCAGCTGTGGCTTCATGCCGGCATATTCCCGCGCGCGGGCGGTCGCGATCCGCTTGCCGTGCACGATGATCTGGGCGCCGACATCGGTTTCGGGCTTGAGCAGCACCGGGTTCATGTCGGTGTGCGGCTCGACGCCGGCGGCGAGCGCCTGCAACGCCTGCGCGCGTCCGATCTCGCCGCCATCGATGGTCACGGCCGCATTGTTCGACATGTTCTGAGGTTTGAACGGCAGCACGCGCAGGCCGCGCCGCGTGGCGGCGCGCGCAAGCCCCGCGACGATGAGCGATTTGCCCACGTCCGAGCCGGCTCCCTGGATCATCAATGCGCGCGCCATGGCGATGTCTGTCAGAATTCGACGCCCGGCTGGGCCTTGATGCCGGAGCGGAACGGATGCTTCACCAATGTCATCTCGGTGACGAGATCGGCAATCTCGATCAGCTCCTTCTTGGCGTTGCGACCGGTGAGCACGACATGCGTCATCGGCGGCTTCGACGTCGTCAGGAATTCCACGACGTCAGCGACCGCGAGATAGTCGTAGCGCAGCGCGATGTTGATCTCGTCGAGCACGACCATGCGCAGGCTCGGATCTGCGATCAGCTGCTTGGCCTTTTCCCACCCGGCTTGCGCTGCTGCGATATCGCGGGCGCGATCCTGGGTCTCCCAGGTAAAACCTTCGCCCATCGCGTGGAATTGACAGAGCTCGCCGAAATGCCCGGTGAGCAGCCGGCGCTCGCCGGTATCCCAGGCCCCCTTGATGAATTGCACCACGGCACAGGGAAAGCCGTGCGCGACGCAGCGGACGATCATGCCGAAGGCGGAGGACGATTTTCCTTTGCCGGCGCCGGTATGAACGATGATCAGACCCTTTTCGCCGCTCTTGGTCGCCATGATGCGATCCCGGGCGGCCTTCTTTTTCGCCATCTTGTCGGCATGGCGCGCGTCCAGCGATGGGTCGGTGCCGACAGCGCCGTCCTCAGCGTCGTTTCCATCAGAAATCATCACGTTCCTTCGGCTTGACAAGTGCGAGGCTTGGACGAATGGTGGGCCTGCGTTGGTTCCTGTCCTACGACAGGCGAACAGGGAATGCGATAGGGCTGAGACCGCAAGGTCGGCCCAAAACGCAGCCGCCCCCGCGACCGTGACCGGAGAGATGCCCAGGCCACTGATTCCGTAAGGAGTCGGGAAGGTGGGCATCAAAGGAGAAATCCTACTCCGCAAGCCGGGAGACCTGCCAGCGCAGCATGTTGTGAGACCGGCGGACGGGGTGTTCCGCGACGGGGAACGAGCCGATCCACAATCGGTTCGTGTGCCTCATCGCTTCCCGCTGTCAATCCAGGAAGGCCGATGAGCGTTACCCTTCATGTCTGTATCACCTGCCGCGCCGGCCAAACGTTGGCGGAAGGTGACGTCGCGCCCGGTGCGCGCCTGCATGCCGCGCTTCTCGAGGCCGGCGTGCCCGATGGCGTCGATCTGGTTCCCGTCGAATGCCTGTCGGCTTGCAGCCAGGGCTGCTCGGTCGCGCTCAGCGCGCCCGGCCGGTGGTCCTATGTCTATGGGCGCCTGTCCGAAGCCAATGCCGGGGATGTGATCGCAGGCGCCTCCGCCTATGCGGCGGCACCTGACGGCATCGTGCCGTGGCGCAGCCGTCCTGAAATCTTCCGCAAGCAATCGCTTGCCCGCATTCCACCTCTTCCCGTCGTGCCGGAGGCCGCAGAATGACTACACTCGCCAAGGTTCCGGTTACCGTCGTGACCGGCTTTCTCGGGTCCGGCAAGACGACGCTGATCCAGCATCTGATCCGGAACGCCAACGGCAAGAAGCTCGCGGTGCTGGTGAATGAATTCGGCAGCGAAGGCGTCGACGGCGACATCCTGAAATCCTGCGCCGATGCCAATTGTCCGACCGAGAACATCGTCGAGCTCGCCAATGGCTGCATCTGCTGCACTGTCGCCGACGATTTCATCCCGGCGATGGAGCAGTTGCTCGCGCGCCCGGTGAAGCCCGATCACATCGTGATCGAGACCTCGGGGCTCGCACTGCCGAAGCCGTTGCTCAAGGCGTTCGACTGGCCGGAGATTCGTTCGCGGATCACGGTCGACGGCGTGATCGCGCTGGCCGATGCGGAAGCCGTTGCAGCCGGCCGCTTTGCGCCGGATCCGGCCGCGGTGGATGCGCAGCGCGCGGCCGACGACAATCTCGATCACGAGACGCCGCTGTCCGAAGTGTTCGAGGACCAGATCGCCTGCGCCGATATCGTGCTGCTGACCAAGGCCGATCTCGCCGGCGCGGAGGGGATCAAGGCGGCCAAGGAGGTGATCGCGGCCGAGATGCCGCGTGAGGTGCCGATGTTGCCCATCGTCGACGGCACCATCGACGCGCGCGTGATCCTGGGGCTCGGAGCTGCGGCGGAAAATGACCTCGCGTCGCGGCCGTCGCATCATGACGGCGAAGAGGAGCACGAGCACGACGATTTCAATTCGGTGGTGATCGATCTTCCGGAGATTGTCGACATCGATGCGCTGGTCGCCTCGATCAAGGGCCTGGCGCGGGAGCAGAACGTGCTGCGCGCCAAGGGCTACATCGCGGTCGAAGGCAAGCCGATGCGCTTGCTGGTGCAATCGGTCGGCGAGCGGGTGCGGCATCAGTTCGACATGCCCTGGGGCGCGCGGACGAGACAGTCGAAGCTCGTCGTGATCGGCGAACACGGCGATATCGATGAAGCCGCCATCAGGGCACGGCTTGGTGTCTGATGCACGTCGTTTTCCGCGAGAGCCGCGGCCTTGAGGAGACCGCGACACCAAGGGACCTCGGCCAGGATCCGGCCGATCTCGTGGTGCTGTCGTTTTCCGACAGTGATCTCGCGGCGTTCGCGGCCGGCTGGCGGCGCGGCCGCGCCGCATTGCCGTCGCTGCGGCTCGCCAATCTCGCGGAACTGCGCCATCCGCTGTCGGTCGACACCTATATCGAGCGGACGCTGTCGCACGCGCGCGGCATTTTGGTACGGCTGATCGGCGGCGAACCTTATTGGGCCTACGGGCTGTCAGCGGTGCATCGGGTGGCGAAGGAGCGCGACATCGCTCTGGTGGTGCTGCCGGCGGATGGCCGCGACGATTTGCGGCTGGATGAATTCTCGACCTTGCCGGTCTCGACGCTGCGCCGTCTGAAGGTGTTGTGCGACAAGGGCGGCCCCGTTGCCGCGCAGGCCGTGATCGCGCAATTGGCACTGGCGTCCGGGCTCTATGCCGGGCCTGTGGTCGGTGAGATCGATCTTCCCGAGATCGGCGCCTACGATTCCCGTCGCGGCGCCATCGCTGCGCTGCCGGCGCCGGATGGCCGGCCGCGGGCGCTGGTGACGTTCTATCGTTCCTATCTCGCGGCCGGCGACGCCGCTCCGGTCGATGCATTGATCGATGCGTTGCGCGCGAAGGGGTTTGATGCCCACGGTGTCTTCGTCACCTCGTTGAGGGCGGCAGGCGTTGCCGACTGGTTGCGCGTTCAGTTCGAGCAGTGCCCGCCTGCCGCCATCGTCAACGCGACTGCGTTCTCCGCGGCCGGTGACGACGGCACGACGCCGTTCGATGCCGTGTCGTGCCCGGTTTTCCAGGTCGCGCTGTCCACGGCGCGGCGCGAGGATTGGGCCCTGTCGTTGCGCGGCCTGTCGCCCGGCGATCTCGCGATGCATGTGGTGTTGCCGGAAGTCGATGGTCGCCTGTTCACTGGTGTCGTAAGCTTCAAGTCGCCCGGCGAGCGCGATCCGGATCTGCAATTCGCGCATCTTGCGCATCGGCCGGACGCCGAACGCGTCGCGGCGATTGCCGCGCGGGTCGCCGCCTGGCACCGGCTTGCCGGCAAGCCGGCGCACGAGAAGCAGCTTGCGCTCGTGCTGTCGAACTATCCGGGCCGCCCACACCAGATCGCGCATGCCGTCGGCCTCGATGCACTTGCCTCGGTCGGGGTTTTGCTGACCGATCTCGCGGCTGCGGGTTTTGATCTTGAACCGACGGCGTCGCTGGGCGACGTGCTCCTGCGCCGGAAGCTGACATGGGACGTGGCCGAATATCGCGCGGTGCTCTCCAGCCTCTCGCAGCAGCTTCAGGACGATCTCGCGCGCGCATGGGGCGCGCCGGAGGATGATCCCGATTGCCGTGACGGCGTGTTTCATTTCGCCGCGATCCAGTGCGGCAAGTCGATCATCGCGGTTCAGCCGGAGCGCGGTGAGGCCAGTCATCGCGACGCCGACTATCACGATCTCTCGCGCACGCCGCGCCATGCCTATGTCGCGTTCTATTTGTGGCTCAGGCAGCAGGGCCTCGACGCCGTCGTCCACATGGGCGCGCATGGCACGCTGGAATGGCTGCCCGGCAAATCGGTTGCGCTGTCATCGGCGTGCTGGCCGGAAGCGCTGATCGGCGATCTGCCCGTCGTCTATCCCTTCATCGTCAACGACCCCGGCGAGGCGGCGCAGGCCAAGCGCCGGATCGGTGCCGTGACGATCGGCCATCTGCCGCCGCCGCTGGCGCAGGCAGCGGTGCCGGAAGGGTTGCGCCGGCTCGAGCGTTTGCTCGATGAATATTCGACCGCCGACGGTCTTGATCCGGCCCGGCGGCAGCGGCTGATTACCGCGATCCGCGAGGAAGCGCGCATTGCCGGACTGGAGGACGATCTCGGTCTCGCCGCGTCGGTCTCGGCGGCTGAGGCCATTCCGCAGATCGATCGCTTCGTCTGCGATCTCAAGGAAAGCCAGTTCGGCGACGGTCTCCATGTGTTCGGGCAGGGCGTCTGCGGCGATGCGGAGAAGGCAGCCTTGCGCGACGCACTCGCCGGCCGGCGTGTCGCGCCGGGGCCGTCGGGCTCGCCCTATCGTGGGCGCAGCGACGTGCTGCCGACCGGGCGCAATCTATTCGCGGTCGATCCGCGCGCGGTGCCGACGCCGTCTGCGCATGCGCAGGGCGTGAAGCTCGCCGAGGAACTGCTGCGTCGTCATTTGCAGGATCATGGCGATTGGCCAAAAGGGCTCGTCGTCGACCTCTGGGGCTCATCGACGATGCGCACCGCGGGCGAGGACTTTGCGATGGCCCTGCATCTTGCCGGCATCGCGCCGCGCTGGGATCACGGATCGGGCCGGGTGTCGGGCTACGACATCATCGCGCCCGCGGAGCTCGGCCGTCCCCGCATCGACGTGACGCTGCGCGTGTCGGGATTGTTCCGCGACGTCTTTGCGGGTCTTGCGCAGTTGTTCGAAGCTGCGACGGAGGCGCTGTCCGAACGCAGCGAGGAGGCGGACGAGAATCCCTATCGGCAGCGCGTCGCGCGCGTGTTCGGTCCGCGCCCCGGGCACTATGGCGCCGGCATTGCGTCGATTCCGGATGTCTTCACACCAGAGGCGCGCGAGGCGGCCGGCGAAGCCTGGCTGTCGGCGTCATCCTGGGCAATCGCGTCCGATGGCGAGATCCGGCCTGATCGCGCCGGTATCGAGGCAAGGCTCGCTGCTGCCGACAGCTTTGTTCATACCCAGGATTTACCGGAGACTGATCTGCTGCTGGCGGCGGACTACGCCGCGCATGAAGCGGGCATTGCAGCGGCGACCCAGCACCTCGGCGCAAAAGTCCCGTCGCTCTATCACCTCGATGCAACGCGGCCGGATCAGCCGCATGCGCGATCGCTGACCGAGGAGATCTCGCGGGTGGTGCGGGCGCGCGCCGCCAATCCGGCATGGATCGCGGGCATGATGCGCCACGGCTTCCGCGGAGCCGCCGAGATCGCGGCAACGCTGGAGCACATGGCCGCGTTCGCGCATCTTGCCGGCGCGGTGCCGCCGCATCTGTTCGACCTCTATTACGACGCGACGCTCGGCAATGACGAGGTTCGCGACTTCATCGCGCGCGAGAATCCGGCGGCGCTGGCGGCGATCGAAACCTGCTTCACCCGGCTGCATGACGCCTCGCTCTGGCAGACGCGGCGCAATTCGATTGCAGCCGCACTGCAGGAGGCCTCATGAGCGCGGTCGCGATCAAGGGCTGGTGCCCCGGCGCGCTGCGGCCGATGCAGTCGGGCGATGGCCTCGTGGTGCGCATTCGCCCGCGCGGCGGACGGCTGGACGCGACGCGGGCGGCGGGAATCGCTGAGCTATCCGCGCGACACGGCAACGGCCTGATCGATCTGACCAGCCGAGCCAATCTCCAGATCCGCGGCGTCAGCGAAGAGGGTTATCCGGCCTTGATCGACGGGCTCGGCGAGCTCGGATTACTGGACGCAGATTCGGAAACCGAAGCGCAACGGAACATTCTGGTCACGCCGTTCTGGACTGCCGGTGACGACACGCACGCGCTCGCTGCCGAGCTTGAGCGGGCGCTCGCCAGCGCGTCACTCGATCTTCCAACCAAGTTCGGCTTCGCAATCGATGACGGCAGCGCGCGGGTGCTGGCTGGCGCATCGGCTGATGTCAGGATCGAGCGCAATCGCAATGGTGGCTTGCTGGTGCGTGCCGATGGCGTGCAGTTCGGGCTCTCCGTCACGCGGGGCGAGGCCGTGCAGGTCGCGTTGGGGCTCGCTGAATGGTTCGTCGCATCCGGCGGACCCCGGGGTGAGAGGCGGCGAATGGCGGCGCATCTGGCAGGAGGCGCGAGCGTGCCCGAGTCTCTTCGCGGCGACGCCGAGCCCGTGGCTCGATCGGCAAGCCCTGTGCCCGGCCTCACTCCGGCCGGTGCGATGGTTGGCGTGGCCTTCGGGCAAATGACGCACGAGATGCTCAGCCATCTCGCCGCGTGCGCGCAGGCGCTGCGCGTGACGCCGTGGCGGATGGTGCTGGCGGAGGGAATGCATGAGATGCCCCGTGGGGCGGACCTCGTCACCGATGCGGACGATCCGGCGCTCCGCGTCATCGCCTGCAGCGGCGCGCCGCGCTGCGGCGAGGCGCATGCCGATACGCGCAAGCTGGCAACGGCGCTCGCACGGCATATCCCACCCGATGCCCGGCTTCACGTCTCCGGCTGCGCCAAGGGCTGTGCCCATTCCGGTACTGCGGATGTCACCCTCGTGGCTACGCATGAAGGCTTTGATCTGATCCGTCACGGCACGGTGCATGATGCGCCTGTCCTGCGCGGGCTGACCGGTGCCGGCATCATCGCAAATCCCTCCGTGCTGACGGGAGGCCATTGATGCCGCATGTCTATGAGACCGATGGCGCGGCGATCTACCGCCAGTCCTTTGCCACCATCCGGTCGGAGGCCAACCTTGCGCGCTTCACGCCCGACGAGGAGCCGGTGGTGGTGCGCATGATCCATGCCGCGGGCATGGTGGGCCTGGAAGCCCATATTCGCTTCACGCCCGGCATGGCCGCGCGCGCACGAGCAGCCTTGCAGGAGGGCGCGCCGATCCTCTGCGACGCGCGCATGGTGTCGGAGGGAATTACGCGCGCGCGGCTGCCGGCCCGCAACGAAGTCATCTGCACGCTCGGTGACGCCAGGGTTCCCGCGCTCGCGCAATCGATGCGCAACACGCGCTCGGCCGCTGCGCTGGAGTTGTGGCGGTCGCATCTGGCCGGGGCGATCGTCGCGATCGGCAACGCGCCGACGGCGCTGTTTCATCTGCTCAACATGCTCGAGGAGGCCGACTGCCCAAGGCCGGCGGCGATCATTGGCTGCCCGGTCGGCTTCGTCGGCGCCGCCGAGTCCAAGGCGGCATTGATGGCCGAGCCGCCGGTGCCGGCGCTGACGGTCGAGGGACGTCTCGGCGGCTCGGCGATCACGGTTGCCGCCGTCAATGCGCTGGCGAGCTGGAGCGAATAGCGATGGGACGCATCATTTGCTGCGGTCTCGGCCCAGGCGATCCGGATCTGATGAGCGTGCGCGCCGACCGGATCGTGCGTGCGGCCAAGCATGTCGCCCATTTTCGCAAGAAGGGGCAGCTCGGACAGGCGCGCCGCATCGTCGAAGGCATGCTCGCGGATGGCGTCAGCGAATATCCGATGGAGTACCCGGTCACCACGGAGATTGCGTTCGACAATCCCGAATACGCGCGGCTACTGGCCGATTTCTACGATGCATGGGCGGAGCGGCTGGCGCGGCTTGCGCGCGAGATCGACGTCGTCGTGCTCTGCGAAGGCGATCCCTATTTCTATGGCTCCTTCATGCATCTTCACGCGCGCTTGCAGGGCCGGGTCGAGATCGAGGTGATCGCCGGCATTCCAGGCATGGTCGGCTGCTGGAATGCGGTCGGCGAGCCGATCGCGCTGGCCGACGATGTCACCACCGTCCTGATGGGCACGCTGCCGGAGCCTGAACTCGTGCAGCGGATGCGCAGTTCCGACGCGCTGGTCGTGATGAAGACCGGCCGCAATCTTCCGAAGATCCGCCGCGCGCTCGTGTCCGCGGGTCGTCTCGACGATGCGTGGCTGGTCGAGCGCGGCACCATGCCGGATCAAAGGGTCACCCGGCTCGCGGATCTCGCCGAGGCCGACTGTCCGTATTTTGCGATCGTGCTGGTGCACGGGCAGGGGCGGCGCCGGGAGGCGGCGCCATGACCGGCACGCTCACCATCGCGGGCCTTGGGCCGGGCGACGAGGCGCTGATCACGCCGGAAGTCTCCGCTGCGCTCGCGGCGGCGACCGACATCATCGGCTATGCATCCTATGTTTCGCGCGTGCCGCCACGCGCCGGCCTGACGCTGCACCCGTCCGACAATCGTGTGGAATTGCAGCGCGCCGGCGAGGCGCTGCGGCTCGCGTCCGAGGGGCGACAGGTCGTCGTGGTGTCGTCGGGCGATCCCGGCGTGTTCGCGATGGCATCCGCCGTGTTCGAAGCGCTGGAGGACATGCCGCAATGGCATGACCTGCCGATTCGCGTGCTGCCTGGTGTCACCGCCATGCTGGCGGCGGCGGCGAGTGCGGGTGCACCGCTCGGCCATGATTTCTGTGCGATCAATCTGTCCGACAATCTCAAGCCGTGGTCGCTGGTCGAGAAGCGCCTGCGGCTCGCAGCCGAAGCAGATTTCGCGATCGCGATGTACAATCCGCGCTCGGCGAGCCGGCCGGAAGGCTTTAGCCGTGCGCTCGATATCTTGCGCGAAGCGGGCTGTGGCGACCGGATCGTGATTTTCGCGCGCGCCGTCTCTACATCAGACCAGCGAATCGAGACGGTCGAACTGCGCGACGCCCGGCCCGAGATGGCCGACATGCGGACGCTCGTGATCGTCGGCAACTCGGCGACGCGGCGGGTCGGCCGCTGGGTCTATGCGCCGAGGCAGGTCCGATGACCGAGCCATTCCATCACGTCGCCGACACTTTCCACCCGCGGCCTCTCGGGCAGCAGCGGCCGCGTGATCATGATGACGGGAAGGCCAAGCGCGCGGGCAGCGTCGATCTTGGCGCGCGCGCCGGTTCCGCCGGAGTTGCGGGCGACGATCCACGCGATGCGACGTGCGCGCATCATCTCGAGCTCGGCCTCGAGTGTGAACGGTCCGCGCGAGACGATGACGTCTGCATCGGGCAATGGCAGCGTTTCGCCGGGCGGGTCGACGAAACGCAACGTGTAGGCATGCTGCGGCCGGGCGACGAAGGGCGCGATGTGCTGGCGGCCGATCGCGAGGAACACATTGGCGCGGCCGTCCGGCAACGCCGCGGCCGCGGCTACGACGTCCGCGACCTCGATCCAATGATCGCCGGAGGTTTTATCCCACGGCGCGCGTTCGAGCGCGAGCAGCGGCGTTGTGGTTTGCGCGCAGGCGGCGATCGCGTTGCGGCTCATCTCGGCCGCGAACGGATGCGTCGCATCGATCACATGCGTGATGCCTTCGCCCCGCAGATAGTCTGCAAGACCGCTGATGCCGCCGAAGCCGCCGATCCGGGTCGGCAGAGGTTGTTCGGCAGGGGCGGCGGTGCGGCCGCCATAGGAATAGACGGCGTCGATCCCGGCGCGCGCGATCGCAGCGGCAAGCAAATTGGCGTCGGCCGTTCCGCCCAGGATCAGGGCGCGTATCATGGGTAATCCCTGGTTGACCATCATCGGCATCGGCGAAGATGGCCTTGCGGGGCTGTCGGACGCAAGCCGAAAGGCGCTTGGTGAAGCCGAAACAGTTTTCGGCGGGGAACGGCACCTTGCGCTGGCCGGCATCACCGACCGTGGCCGCGCGTGGCCGGTGCCGTTCGATGCGGAGATCGTGCTTGAATACCGCGGACGTCCGACCGTGGTGCTCGCCTCGGGCGATCCGTTCTGGCATGGCGTCGGTGGAACCCTTGTCGGGACATTGCGGACAGGCGAATGGATTGCGCATTCCGCGCCATCGACGTTCTCGCTGGCCGCGGCACGGTTGGGTTGGCGGCTCGAGAATGTCGTCTGCCTCGGCCTTCATGCCGCGCCGTTCGAACGGCTGTTGCCGCATCTTTCGCGCGATGCACGGATCATCTGTCTGGTGCGTGACGGTAGAGCGGCTTCCGATCTCGCGCGCTGGCTCGCGGACCATGGCTGGGGATCGTCAGCGATGTGGACGCTGTCCGCGCTGGGCGGCCCGCGTGAATCCATCACGCAGCATTGTGCTGGCTCGTATGCGGGCGATTCGGGCGACAGCCTGGTCGCGGTCGCGCTGGAGGCGAGGGGAGCGCAAGGACTCGCACGCAGCTCGGGTCTTCCCGACGCACTGTTTGTGCATGACGGGCAACTCACAAAGCGACCGGTCCGCGCGCTTGCGCTGTCGGCGCTTTCGCCGCGGCCCGGTGAGCGACTGTGGGATATCGGCGCCGGCTCCGGCTCGATCTCGATCGAATGGGCGCTCTGCGGCGGCACGGCGGTCGCTATCGAGGCGCGCGGCGAACGCGTCGCCAACATCCGCAGCAATGCCGCGAGCTTCGGCCTGAGCCACCGGATCACAATCGTCGAAGGCGAGGCGCTCGGCATCCTGTCGGACCTCGAAGCGCCCGATGCCGTGTTCATCGGTGGCGGCCTCGATGCCGATATGTTCGATGCGATCTGGTCGCGCATCGCTCCGGGCACGCGGCTGGTTGCGCATGCGGTGACGCTGGAAACCGAGGCGCTGCTCTCCGGCCTGCACCAGCGCCGTGGCGGCGAACTGATGCGCGTCGAGATCGCGCAGGCCGAGCCGCTTGGCCGCTTTCGTTCCTGGAAGGCCGCGCGGCCGATCGTGCAATGGAGCGCGATCAGATGAAGGTCGCCGGTCTGGGATTCAGGCGCGATGCCAGTGTCGCGTCCTTGCGCGAAGCGCTCAATGCCGCCGGCGGCTCCGAAGGCCTTGCGGCGGTTGCCACGGTGAGTGACAAGGCGGATGCGGCAGCATTGAGAGCGCTGGCACAGGAATTGGGGTTGCCGATCCGCGGGATTCCCGCCGAGATGTTGGCGGAGATCGAAACGATGACGCAGTCAGAACAGATCGCTGTCAGGTTCGGCACGGGCTCCGTCGCTGAAGCCGCGGCGCTCGCGGCAGTGGGACGAGGTGCACGCCTGACTTCAGCTCGACGCGTCTCGCAGGATCGGATGGCCACCGCAGCGATCGCGGAAGGAGACGGCGAATGACGGTGCATTTCATCGGCGCAGGGCCAGGCGCCGCCGATCTTCTGACCTTGCGCGGACGCGATCTGATCGCCTCGTGCCCGGTCTGTCTCTACGCCGGATCGCTGGTGCCTTCAGGCGTTCTGGCGCATTGCCCGAAGGATGCGCGCATCGTCAACACTGCGCCGCTGTCGCTCGACGACATCATCGCCGAGATCGCCGCAGCGCATGCCGAGGGCAAGGACGTCGCGCGGCTGCATTCGGGCGATCTCTCGATCTGGTCGGCGATGGGCGAACAGCTGCGCCGGTTGCGTGCGTTGAATATTCCGTATTCGGTGACGCCCGGCGTGCCGGCGTTCTCGGCGGCTGCGGCGGCACTGGAGGCCGAGCTCACGCTGCCTGGCCTTGCGCAATCCGTGGTGCTGACGCGCACGCCGGGCAGGGCGAGCGCGATGCCTGATGGTGAGACGCTCGCGGCGTTTGCTGCGACCGGTGCGGTGCTCGCGATCCACCTCTCGATCCATCTGCTCGACAAGGTCATCGCCGAGCTGACGCCGCACTATGGCGCGGACTGTCCGGTGGCGATCGTCTGGCGCGCGAGCTGGCCGGACCAGCGGATCGTGCGGGCCACGCTCGCGGCGCTCGATGCGGCAATCGGCCCCGAACTGGAGCGCACCGCGCTGATCTTGGTCGGCAAGACGCTCGGGTCGGGCGACTTCGCAGAGAGCCGTCTCTATGCCGCCGACTATGACCGCCGCTACCGCCCGGTCGGTGCCGCGCCGCGCTTTCCGGAATCAACGCCGGAATCATCGCAATGACCGCGGGGCTCGTGATCTCGGCACCGGCGTCGGGCGTCGGCAAGACGACGCTGACCCTGGCGTTGGCGCGCGCCTATCGCAGTCGCGGGTTGAAGGTGCAATGCCTGAAGAGCGGGCCCGACTATATCGATCCCGCCTTTCATGCGGTGGCGACCGGACGCGCTTCCGTCAACGTCGATAGCTGGGCGATGGCATCAGATGCGATCGCATCTCTGGCAGGCCGCGGCGCGGATGCCGATCTCGTGCTGGCCGAAGGCTCCATGGGATTGTTCGACGGCGTCGCGGCGCGCGGCGTCTCAGGCACCGGAGCCACTGCCGACATCGCCGAGATGATGGGATGGCCGGTGCTGCTGGTGATCGACCCCTCCGGCCAGGCCCAGACCGCGGCGGCGATCGCGGCGGGGTTGCGCGATTTCCGCGCTGGCGTGCGGCTTGCCGGTGTCGTTCTCAACCGCGTCGCCAGCGCGCGGCACGAAGCGCTGGTGCGCGATGCCATGACAGGGGCGGGCATTCCGGTGCTGGGTGCGCTGCCGCGCCACGCCGAGATCGCCTTGCCGAAGCGTCATCTCGGCCTGGTGCAGGCCGAAGAGCAGGCTCAGATTGACGGTCTGATCGACGAGGCCGCGCGCTTCGTCGTCGCGCATGTCGATCTCGATGCCGTGCTGCAATCGGCGCGCGCTTGGTCGCCGCAATCGGCCGCGCGCGGCCCGAACGTCACGCCGCCTGGCCGGCGCATTGCGCTGGCGCGCGATGCCGCGTTCTCCTTCGTCTACCCGCATATGGTGGAAGCCTGGCGCGCGGCCGGCGCAGAGATCGTGACGTTCTCGCCGCTTGCCGACGAAGGCCCCGATGTGGATGCCGATGTGTGCTGGCTGCCTGGTGGCTACCCTGAACTGCATGCCGGCCGTCTTGCCGCCAACAGGCGATTCCTCGGCGGGTTGCGCGCCTTCGCCGAGATGAAGCCGGTGCATGGCGAGTGCGGCGGCTACATGGTGCTTGGCGCCGCACTCACCGATGCCGAAGGCGCGCGCCACGAGATGGCGGGGCTGCTCGGCCTCGAGACGAGCTATGCCAAGCGTCGCATGCATCTGGGCTACCGGCTCGCCGAGCTTGCCGCGCCGATGCCGGGGCACGGTCCAGGCGTGCGCCTGCGCGGTCACGAATTTCATTACTCGACGATCATCGCGCAGCCGGACACGCCGCTTGCGGTGGTGCGCGATGCGACCGGCGCGATCGTTGCGGAAACCGGATCGCGGCGAGGTAACGCAACGGGGACATTCTTCCATCTGATTGCGGAGGACCGATGAACGGGTTCGTCTCCTTCGTCTCGGCCGGTCCCGGCGATCCCGACCTCCTGACCATGAAGGGAGCCGCGCGGCTGCGCGAGGCCGACGTGGTGCTGTACGACGATCTCGCCTCGGGCGCGATCCTCGATCTCGCGCGCTCCGGCGCCAACCTTGTCGCGGTCGGCAAACGCGCCGGCCGTCTCTCGACGAAGCAGCATCATGTCAGCCGGCTGCTGGTTGACTACGCGGCGGCGGGCGTGCGGGTGGTGCGGCTGAAATCCGGCGACGCCGGCATCTTTGGGCGCCTCGAAGAGGAGATCGAGGCCCTGCGCAACGCAGGCATCGGCTACGAGATCATTCCCGGCGTGACCTCGGCTTCGGTTGCCGCCGCGCAGGCCGGCATTCCGCTGACGCGACGGCTGACCTCGCGCCGGGTGCAGTTTGTCACCGGCGCCGATGTCACCGGCGGGTTGCCCGCGGATCTGAATTGGGCGGCGCTGGCCGACCCGGAAGCGACCACGGTGGTCTATATGGGCCGACGCACGTTCCCGGCTCTGGCCGCAGGACTGATCGCGCATGGTCTCGCCCCCGACACGCCGGCGCTGCTGGCGGAGTCCCTCGGCCATGCCGACGAGCAGCTTCATCGGACCACGATCGCGGGGCTGGCCGAACAGCTCGCGCATGCCGGCGCAGCGACGGCGGCTTCCATTATTCTGTTCGGCGCGCTGGCACCGGAAGAAAAGTGATGCGGCCATGTTGACGCTGACCCTGATCGGTATCGGATGTGGCGATCCGCAGCATCTCACCCTCGCTGCGATCGACGCGATCAACGCTGCCGATTTGATCCTGATCCCGCGCAAGGGCACCGCGAAGTCCGATCTCGCCGAGCTGCGCCGAACGATCTGCGCGCAAGCGTTGAGCAACGATCGCACGCGCATTGCCGAGTTCGACCTGCCGGTACGTGACGCCGGCGAGGAGGACTATCGCAAGGGCGTGGACGATTGGCACGATGCGATTGCCGCGACCTGGTCGCAGGAAATCGCGCGGCATCTCGGCGGCGAGGGGCGCGTCGCCTTGCTGATCTGGGGGGATCCCTCGCTCTACGATTCAAGCCTGCGGATTGCGCAACGGCTCGATCCGTTGCCGTCGATCGAAACGATCCCGGGCATCACGTCGATCCAGGCGCTGTGCGCGGCGCACGCGCTGCCGCTCAACGAGATCGGCGAGCCGTTCATGGTCACGACGGGCCGGCGGCTGCGCGAGGGCGGCTGGCCGGCCGGTGTCGACACCGTCGTCGTGATGCTCGACGGCGGCGCCGCCTTCCAGACGCTCGATCCTGCCGGCATAAGGATCTGGTGGGGCGCCTATCTTGGCATGCCCGATCAGATCATTATGGCGGGGGAGCTCGCGGAGACAGGCCCGCGCATCGTCGCCATTCGCCGGGATGCGCGCGAACAGCACGGCTGGATCATGGACAGCTATGTCTTGAAGCGGAGGTCGTGATCCGGAGATTGCCTGCAGCGGGCGCTGCCAGAGCATGATCCGGAAAAGTGCGAAGCGGTTTTCCGAAAAGATCATGCGCAAACAAAAGGCTAAAGCGCGATGACGATTCAACCCAATCTCATCGCGCTTTAGGTTTTCAACCCGCGAATCGAGGGCTGGATGGTCAGGCGGTAGGCGACGAGCTTGTCACCGTCAAACTGCTCGAGTGTCGTCTCGCAGACCGGGCAGCGATACTCGCCCTTGCTTGCTGATCCGGTTGCCAGCTCAAGGCGTCGGAATCCGGCCCCGCAGCGCGGACACGTGACGTCGTCCTTCTTCATCAACTCACCCCAGAACAACACCGGCGGTCCTTCTTTAGCGCAGACTGCGCGGCGGAACTATGTTCACGAGCAGAGAACTACGGATCATTCCTGCATGGGAATAAACGATGCGTCCGCGTCGAGCGGGAGGCCGCGCGAGTGAACGCGCTGAACGGGTGGTCGATTTCAAGGCATTCCGCAAATTCGGCAATGGGTTACGGCGCGGCCTTAAAGGGCGATAGGCGATCGGATTTGCGCGGCGATACTAGTTGTCATGTTGCGGCGCTCGAGGCAGATGTTGCGTCTGCTCAATCGCTCGGTAACGCGAAATCGCCGGCGAACGCAGGGTTCGCCGGCGATCCATCGCCGTCAGCGGATGCCACCTATTGCCGCGTCAGGCGAACCACGTCCTGCCTCAGCAAATAGAGCGAGACCGCGAGCAGAACGACGTCCTTCATCAGGAAGGGCACGTTGCCCGTCATCGCGGGGAAGCCGCCCGCGGCAACATCCCAGCCGTCCGGCATGAATGGGATGATGGTGACCGTCGCGATGAACGTGCCGGTCGAGCCGAGCGCGCCGAGAATGCCGAGCCGCTTATCCCAGAAGCCTGCCAGAAGCAGCGAGCCGAACGTCCATTCCGATGCGCCGAGGAAATAGCTGGCGCCGGCGTGGCCGAAGACCGGGTATAGCCACCAGATCAGCGGCCCGTTGCTGATGAACGGGACCAGCCGTTCGAATTCGTACGGAAACCATTTCTGGTAACCGAAGAACAGGAACATGATGACCATCGCGGCCCGAACGACGTGGTAGTCGAGATCCTCCGCGAGCAGGCCGGACCTGTAGAGCGCGCGGACAAGCGGATTTTGCGTGGTGATGGAAAGCGTGGTCATGGTCGTGACCCTTTCGTTTGACATCGCCCGCCGCTTCACGCGACTGCAGGGAAGTCGATGTCGGTGTCGTTGATGCGGTTGAAGACGTTGGTGAAGACGATGGTTGCAAACGCCAGGCTGATCTCGACCAGCTGCGCATCGCTGTAGCCGGCGGCCTTGATCGCGGCGAAATCCTCGTCGCTGACGGTGCCGCTCGACTGCGCGAGCTTGCGAACGAAATCGATCAGCACATCGTAGTTGGCATCGCCGGTCGGCTCGCCGTCGCGGATCTGCTTCAGCGCGTCGGCCTTCACGCCGGCGAGCTTGGCGAGGTGAGAATGCGCGGCGACACAGTAGTCGCAACCGCCGGCAGCGCTGACCACGATCTTGATGATCTCCCGATCACGCTTGGACAGGCTGCCGCCGGCGAGCACCGCATCGGCGGCGACCATCGCCTTGAGCGCGGCCGGGCCGTGGGCGGCGATGGCTGCATAGGCATTCGGGACGCTGCCGGCCGCCTTCTTGATCTGGGCGTAGATCTGGCCCGACGGGCCGGTGTCGGTTTCGAGATTGGGGACTGAAAGACGGGACATGGTGGCACTCCTTGTTGGGGTTGGTGAACGATTGCGGAGTGGACAATAGGAGCGGGCTCTGAGACATTGAATGTTCATATATCTCGATTATATGCTCGATCGTCTCATGAAGCCCCTTGAGGGAGGATCGGCCATGGATTGGCTCAGCCGGCTGTTCGAGATGATGCCGGTGCGCGGGCGGCTCGATATTCGCTGCAGCTACAGCGTCCCCTGGCGTATCGAGCAGGGTCCAGGCGCGACCAACGAGATTCCCTATCATGCGGTGCTGGCCGGCTCGGCGATCCTGGACGATCCCGCGGATGGTCGGCCGCTGCTGCTGAAGACCGGCGACATTCTTCTGCTGCCGGGCAACCCGCGACACGTGATGCATGACGGCAGCGGAGCGGCACCGCTGTCGCCGCGTAACCGGGCGGCGCAGAATTTCACGATCAGCGAAAACCTGGGTTCGGACGAACGGCTCGACCTGCTGTGCGGACACTTCGCGATTGCACCTCCGCACGACCGTCTCTTGAGCAGCTATCTGCCGCCGCGTCTTGTCGTGCACGCCGGTCCGCGGATCGGAAAGGGGACAGCCGCACAGCTCGCCGTACTTGTGTCGCTCATGCGCGGCGAAACCGCGGACGATCATCTCGGGGGGCGCGCCATGCTCAACGCGCTGTCCACGGCGATGTTTGCGCTGGTACTGCGGCTCGCGAGCGAGAGCGACGCCACGTCACGCGGTCTGCTTGCGCTGGCCGGTGATCCTCGCCTTGCGCCGGCGGTGGCCGCCATGTTCAACGAGCCCGCGCGCGCATGGTCGCTGCCGGAGCTCGCGCGTCTGTGCAACATGTCGCGCGCTACGCTGGCCCGGCAGTTCCAGGACAAGCTCGGGCGATCGGCCAGCGATCTGCTCACCGATATAAGGATGACGCTTGCGGCGAACGAGTTGCGGAGTTCATCGCTTTCGACCGGCGCGGTTGCCGAGACCGTCGGTTACCAGTCCGAGGCCGCCTTTCAGCGGGCGTTCAAGAGCCACATGGGCGTAACCCCGGCGCAGTGGCGAAAAGCGCAGCCGCCGGAGCAGGACGTGTCGTTGGAGCCTGCCCGCACCAATTGATCCGGACGCTACGACTTGCGATGCCTGGCGTTGACCGCGATCGCGGCGGCGGCGGTGCGGTTCTCGACGCCGAGCTTGGCGTAGATCTGCTCGAGATGCTTGTCGACGGTGCGCGGACTGAGTCCGAGGATCTGCGCAATGTCGCGGTTGGTCTTGCCCTTGGAGAGCCAGGACAGCACCTCGCCCTCACGGGTGGTCAGGCCGAGCTCGCTGGAGAACTCGGCCGGCATGTCGCCGCTGGTGTCCTTGGCGAGCCGCAGCAGGAATTCGTTCGGACCAAGCTTGCCCATATACTGCAGCCGCAGCTGCTCATTGCCGGGGAATGACGCCACCGTCGCGGTCTTCTTTCCCGCCGCACCTTTCTGCGCCTGTTCGAGCCATTGCGGCATCGGCTCCGGCAGCACGAAGTTGTCAGCGGTATCGGCGAGGGTGTCCGACAGCAGGCGCTGTGCCTGCGGCGTCGCCCACAACAGCGCGCCTGCGCTGTTGACCGCGAGCAGATAGCGGCCGGAAACGTCGAGCGCGGCACGGGCGCTCTGCGTCATCCGCGCATTGGCGAGATGGACCCGGATCCGCGCCAGCATCTCCTCGACCACGATCGGCTTGGTCACATAGTCGACGCCGCCGGCCTCCAGCCCACGCACGATGTGCTCGGTCTCAGCCAGCCCCGTCATGAAGATGATCGGCACGCCGTCGAACCCGGCATCGCGCTTCAGCCGCTTGCAGGTCTCGAAGCCGTCCATGCCGGGCATCACGGCGTCGAGCAGCACGATATCGGGCGTGATCTGGTCGACGATGCGCATCGCGGAGGCGCCGTCGAGCGCGACCATCACGGTCATCCCGGCGCCGTCGAGCGCGTCGGTGAGCAGGCGCAACGTCTCCGGCGAGTCGTCGACGACGAGCGCGACATCGCGCTTTCTCTGTTCAATGGTCATAGCTGTGCAATGTCTTCAACGTCGCCATATATTGATCGAGATCGAACCGGTCGATCAGCGCGCGCATCTGGCCGACGAAATCGGCATGTTCGGGATGTTCGTTGCCGATCTCGTCGAGCTTGAGCTGGATCGCCCTGATATAGCCGAGCTGGCCGAGGCTGATCAGCTCTTCGACATGTTTCACCGGCGGTCGCGAGCCGCTGTCAGGCTTCCATTGCGGAGGCGGCGGCGCCTGCTCGGCCTCATACTGCCACTCGATCTTGAGCAATCGGCGGATGGTCTCCAGCAGCCGCGGGATGTCGATCGGCTTCATCAAATAGCCGTCGTGGAAGGGTTGCGCCAGCGGTGCACCGTGGGCCTCCAGCGCGCTTGCCGAGATCATCAGGATTCGCGCCTGGTGATGGCCTTCGGAGCGCAGGGTTTCGGCGACCGTCCAGCCGTCCATACCCGCCATCGAGATGTCGAGCAGGAACATGTCCGGCCGGCAATGCTGCGCCAGCGCGAGGCAACCCGGTCCGTCAGGCGCGCTGAGCAGGATGAAGCCGAGCGGCGCCAGGATCTCGCGCAAGAGGTCGCGGTGGGTCGGGTCGTCGTCGGTGATCAGGATCGTCTTGCGGGGGCCGTGATAGCCGTACACGGGAGCGTCGACCGGCGCATCGCGGCGCGGATTGGTGACTTCGGACAGCAGCAGCTTGACCTTGAAGGTGCTGCCGGTGCCGACCGTGCTCAACACCTTGATGTCGCCGCCCATCACGCCCGCGAGCAGGCGGCTGATGGTGAGGCCAAGCCCGGTGCCGGTTTGCGGCTGGGTGACGCCGAGCGCGCCGCGCTCGAACGGGGCGAAGATCCGCTCGAGATCGTCCGGCTGGATGCCGGGTCCGGTATCGATCACCTCGAACTCGGCGACCGGGCTGCGGTAATGCACCACGAACTGCACCTGGCCTAATTGGGTGAACTTGATCGCATTCGAGAGCAGGTTGATCAGAATCTGCCGCAGCCGTTTCTCATCGGCATAGACCACGACCGGCAGCACGGCTGGCCGCTTGAACACGAAGTCGATGCCCTTGGCTGCGGCCTGCAGGCGGAACATGCCGACCAACTGCTCCAGGAAGTCGTTCAGCCGCACCTCGTCGCGCGACAGATAGAGGCGGCCGGCCTCGATCTTGGAGATATCGAGGATGCCGTCGATCAGCCCCGAGAGATGGTCGGCGCTGCGCCGGACCACGCGCACCTGCTCGCGCGGGCGCACCTGCAGGCTATCGTCCTGCTCCAGCAGTTGCGCGTAGCCGGAGATCGCATTCAGCGGCGAGCGAAGCTCGTGGCTGAGGCCGACCACGTAACGGCTCTTGGCGAGATTGGCGGACTCCGCCACCTCCTTGGCGCGCTGCAGTTCGGCATCGGTGCGCTTGTGGGCGTCGATCTCCTGGATCAGCAGCGTGGTCTGCCGGCGGGTTTCGTCTTCGGCGGCGCGCCGGCTCTGCTGCGCCAGCACGAACAGCCAGGCGACGACGCCGATGATGAGGGTCAGCGCAAAGAACACCTTCCACAGCACGTCGGCCAATAATTCGTTGGCGTTCACAGCCGCGGTGGTTTGCAGGTAGATCAGGCCGAGCACCAGCGCCACCAGGCCGGCCGAGACCGCGAACACGCCGAGGTAATGGCCGAGCTGCGAATTGATGCGGGCGTAGATCGGCTCTGGCATCACCTTGCCCAGCGCGTCCGAGACCTGCGCGCCGATCCGGCCATGCGGCTTGCAGAGGTCGTGGCAGCGAGCATCAAGCGAGCAGCACAGGGAGCAGATCGGGCCGGCATAGGCCGGGCAGGCGGCCATGTCCTCGGGCTCGAACGCATGCTCGCAGATACAGCACTGGATCGATTCAATGTTCTGCCAGCTTCGTTTCGGCTTGCGGGCGATGTAGTACTTGCCGTCGGTCGCCCAGGCAATCAGCGGCGCCGCGATGAACGCGACCGCGAGCGCGACGAAGGCGGAGAGCGCCTTTGCGGTGGGCCCGAACAGGCCGTAGAACGCGCTGATCGAGACCACGGTCGCGATCGTCATGGCACCGACGCCGACCGGATTGATGTCGCAGAGATGGGCGCGCTTGAACTCGATATGCTGCGGCCGCAGGCCGAGCGGCTTGTTGATGACGAGATCGGCGACCAGCGCGCCGACCCAGGCGATCGCGACGTTGGAGTAGAGCGCCAGCGTCTGCTCCAGCGCCTTGTAGACGCCGATCTCCATCAGCAGCAGCGCGACCACGACGTTGAACACCAGCCACACCACGCGGCCGGGATGCGAGTGGGTGAGGCGGGAGAAGAAGTTCGACCAGGCGATCGAGCCGGCATAGGCGTTGGTGACGTTGATCTTGACCTGCGACAGGATCACGAACGTCCCGGTCAGCGCCATCGCGAGGTCCGGCTGTGACAGCACGTAACGGAAGGCCTCGAGATACATGTTGGCGGGCTCGGCCGCATGTTCGGCCGAGACGCCGTGGCTGAGCGCGAAAAAGGCCAGGAACGAGCCGGCCAGCAGCTTGAGCGCGCCGAGCACGATCCAGCCGGGACCGGCGGAGAGCAGCGCGATCCACCAGGCCTTGCGCGAGGTGCGGCGATCGCGCGGCAGGAAGCGCAGGAAGTCGACCTGCTCGCCGATCTGCGCCACCAGCGCGAACACGACGGAGGCCGCGGTGCCGAACAGCAGCAGGTCGAGATTCCCTGCGGGATCGCCGTGCTCGCCGGCGAATTTGCGCCATTCGGTGAAGGAATGCGGATTGGCCCAGGCGATCGCCGCGAACGGCATGATGTGGAGGATGATCCACAGCGGCTGGGTCCAGAGCTGGAAGCGGCTGATCAGCGTGATGCCGTAGATGACCAGCGGAATGATCACGACCGCGCTGATCAGATACCCGATCGGCCGCGGAATGCCGAAGCACATGTCGAGCGCGCTGGCCAGGATCACCGCCTCGATCGCGAAGAAGATGAAGGTGAAGGAGGCGTAGATCAGCGAGGTGATGGTCGAGCCGATATAGCCGAACCCGGCGCCGCGGGTCAGCAGGTCGATGTCGATGCCGCTTTTCGCGGCATGGTAGGCGATCGGCAGCCCGCACAGGAAGATGATGACACTGACGACCAGGATCGCCGCGGAGGCGTTGATCGCGCCATAGTTCAGCGTGATGGTGCCGCCAATCGCCTCCAGCGCGAGGAAGGAGATCGCGCCAAGGGCAGTATTGGCGACGCGGGCGGCGGACCAGCGCCGCGCGCTCTTGGCGGTGAAGCGCAGCGCGTAGTCTTCCAGCGTCTGGTTGGCGACCCATTGATTGTATTGGCGCCTGACGCGGTCTATCCGCTGCCGCCCTGCCACTCGTTCTTACTCCTGGTCCACGATGCGCTGATCGCGGGCAAATCCCGTACCAAAAACCTACGTCGCTATTTTGCGGTGCAGTATACGCGATCTCACGTATCAGTGCGGTGCACAAAAGTAAGCAATCCTCGCCTCATCAATCAGCGTTCTCGAACCAGATGGGGTGCTCATGTCAGACGAAACCAAACCAGGCTTGAAGTCTCCGCTCCGGCGCAAGCTCTTGATGGGAATGGCGGCATTGCCGGCCGTCTCGATGCTGGGACGCCCGGCCTTTGCCGACGTTCCTGCAACCTCCGCGGTCAACACCACGGGGCTTGCAGTCACCGATAGCGAAGTCACCGTCGGCATCCTGCATTCCGTCACCGGCACCATGGCGATCTCCGAGACCGGGTCGGTCGAGGCCGAGAAGCTCGCGATCGAGCAGATCAACGCCGCCGGCGGCGTGCTCGGCCGCAAGATCAAGTTCATCCAGGAAGACGGCGCCAGCGACTGGCCGACCTTCGCGGAAAAGGCGAAGAAGCTCCTGGTCAACGACAAATGCGCGGCCGTGATGGGCTGCTGGACCTCGGCCTCGCGCAAGGCGGTGCTGCCGGTGTTCGAGCAGTACAACGGCATGCTGTACTACCCGACCTTCTATGAAGGCCTCGAGCAATCCAAGAACGTGATCTACACCGGCCAGGAGGCGACGCAGCAGATCATCGCCGGCCTCGACTGGGTCAACAAGACCAAGGGCGCCAAGAGCTTCTATCTGCTCGGCTCGGACTACATCTGGCCGCGCACTTCGAACAAGATCGCGCGCAAGCACATCGAGAACCACCTGCAGGGCTGCAAGGTGGTCGGCGAGGAATACTTCCCGCTCGGCTCGACCCAGTTCAACTCTGTCATCAACAAGATCAAGCTGACCAAGCCGGACGTGATCTACGCGATCATCGTCGGCGGCTCGAATGTCGCGTTCTACAAGCAGCTCAAGGCGGCCGGCATCGACCTGTCCAAGCAGACGCTGCTGACCATCTCGGTGACTGAAGACGAGATCGACGGCATCGGCGGTGAAAACATCGCGGGCGCCTATGCCTGCATGAAGTACTTCCAGTCGCTCGACAATCCGAACAACAAGGCCTTCGTGCCCGCATTCAAGAAGATGTGGGGCGAGAAGACCGTGATCGGCGACGTGACGCAGGCTGCCTATCTCGGCCCGTGGCTGTGGAAATTGACGGTGGAGAAGGCGCAGAGCTTCGACATCGACAAGATCGCGGCGGCATCTCCCGGCGTCGAGTTCAAGGGCGCGCCGGAAGGCTACGTCCGGATCCACGAAAACCATCATCTCTGGTCGAAGACCCGCGTCGGTCGCGCCAAGGCCGATGGCCAGTATGAGCTGATCTACGAGACCGCCGATCTCGTCGAGCCGGATCCGTTCCCCAAGGGCTACCAGTGAGGCTGCGCGTTTAGAGCGCAATTTCACCTCAACGCATCGCGGCGTGGACGTTAACGCCCACGCCGCCGATCGGGCGCCGCTTTGTCGCGGCGCATGGCCCTTGGACTGGAGGACGACAGATGTTCGGCGACCATTCGATCAGCGATCTCGGCGCCATCCTTGCGATGCAGGGATTTGCCGGGCTCATCCTGTTCTCCGTCTACGTGCTGATGGCGCTGGGGCTTGCCATCATCTTCGGCCAGATGGGCGTCATCAACATGGCCCATGGCGAGTTCATGATCCTGGGTGCCTACGTCACCTGGATGACCTCGAACGCCGTTCAGCACACGGCGCCGTGGCTGTTCCCGGGCTACTTCTTCATCGCAATGATCCTCGCGTTCATCGCCTCCGGCGCGCTCGGCATGCTGGTCGAGTGGGCGTTGATCCGCCATCTCTACAAGCGGCCGCTCGATACGCTGCTCGCGACCTGGGGCCTCAGCCTGATGCTGCAGCAGGCCTATCGTTCGATCTTCGGCGCGCGCGAGGTCGGCGTCGAACTGCCGGAATGGATGATGGGCTCCTGGCAGGCGACCGACTCGATCCAGATCCCGATCAACGGCATGTTCGTGATGGGGTTGACGATCCTGATCACGATCGTCGTCTTCTACATCCTGTTCTGGTCGAGCTGGGGCAAGCAGGTGCGGGCCGTGGTGCAGAACCGCGTGATGGCGGGCGCCGTCGGCATCAACACCGAGAAGGTCGACCGTTACACCTTTGGCCTCGGCTGCGGCATCGCGGGGATCGCGGGCTCGGCCTTCACCATGATCGGCTCGACCGGGCCGACCGCCGGCCAGCTCTACATCGTCGACACCTTCCTGGTCGTCGTGTTCGGCGGCGCGGCCTCGCTGTTCGGCACCATCGCCTCCGCCTTCTCGATCTCGCAGACCCAGTCGACGCTGGAGTTCTTCCTGTCGGGATCGATGGCCAAGGTGATCACGCTCTTGACCATCGTCGCGATCCTGATGGTGCGTCCGCAGGGGCTCTTCGCGCTCAAGGTCCGCAAATAAGAACAAGCAGGCTGGTCATGATCAACTCGCGCTTTTTCAATCGCTCCGAACTGCTCGGCTTCCTTGCGCTCGCGGTGCTGCTGTTTCTCATCCTGCCGCTGTCGCTGGATATCTTCCGCCTCAATTTGGTCGCTAAATATCTGACCTACGCCTTCGTCGGCATCGGCCTCGTGCTGTGCTGGGGCTACGGCGGCATCCTGAGTCTGGGGCAGGGCGTGTTCTTCGGCCTCGGCGGCTACTGCATGGCGATGTACCTCAAGCTCGAGGCGTCGTCGGTTGCGAACACCAAGATCCAGTCGACGCCGGGCATCCCGGACTTCATGGACTGGAACCAGCTCACCGCGCTGCCGTTCTTCTGGAAGCCGTTCCACAGCTTTCCGATCACGCTGCTGGCGATCCTGTTGGTTCCCGCGTTCTTCGCGCTGATCATCGGCGCTGCGATGTTCAAGCGCCGGGTCGGCGGCGTGTACTTTGCGATCATCACGCAGGCGATCGCCGCGATCCTCACCATTCTGATTGTGGGGCAGCAGGGCTACACCGGCGGCATCAACGGCATTACCGACTTGCGCACGCTGCACGGGTGGGACATCCGCACCGATCACGCCAAGTTCATTCTGTATTTCGTCGAGGTTGTGTTGCTGTTCGGATGCATCGTCGCCGCGCAATTCATCCGGCTGACAAAACTCGGGCGCATCCTGGTGGCGATGCGGGAGCAGGAGGATCGTGTGCGTTTCTCCGGTTACAGCGTCGCCAATTTCAAGATCTTCGCGTTCTGTGCCGCGGCGGTGTTCGCTGCGATCGGCGGCGCCATGTTCACGCTCGAGGTCGGCTTCATGTCGCCGTCCTTCGTCGGCATCGTGCCGTCGATCGAGATGGTGATCTACACCGCGGTCGGCGGCCGGATGTCGATCTTCGGCGCGGTCTGGGGCGCGCTGCTGGTCAACTTCGCCAAGACCAGCCTCTCGGAATCCTTCCCGCAGCTCTGGCTGTTCGGCCTCGGCGCGCTGTTCATCGCGGTCGTGCTTGCCTTCCCGAACGGGCTCTCCGGCATCTGGGCGGACCACGTCCAGCCCCGCATCGACCGCCTGTTGGCATCACGCAAATCGAAATCGGCGGCCGGCATGATCGCCGACGGCGCTCCGGCCGAGTGAGGAGGGACCATCATGCTCGTCGGCCATCAACCAAAAGACTTCCTGCTCGCGGTCTCCGGCCTCACCGTGTCCTTTGACGGCTTCAAGGCGGTCAACGATCTCTCCTTCTATGTGGAAGAGAACGAGATCCGCGTCATCATCGGCCCGAACGGCGCCGGCAAGACCACGGTGCTCGACCTGATCTGCGGCAAGACCCGCGCGACATCAGGCTCGATCCAGTTCCGCGGCCAAGAGCTGACGAGATTGCGCGAGAACGAGATCGTGCAGGCCGGCGTCGGCCGCAAGTTCCAGACGCCGTCGGTGTTCGAGGATCTCACCGTGTTCGAGAACCTCGAGATTTCCTTCCCGCGCGGCCGCACCGTGTTCGGCTCGCTGACCTTCCAGCGCGATGACACGGTCAAGCAGCGTGTCGAGGAGGTCGCCGAGATGATCTTCCTGAAGGACCGGCTCAATACCTATGCCGACCAGCTCAGCCACGGCCAGAAGCAGTGGCTCGAGATCGGCATGCTGCTGATCCAGGACCCGGACCTCTTGATGCTGGACGAGCCGGTCGCCGGCATGAGCGTGTCCGAGCGCGCCAAGACTGCCGAGTTGCTCAACCGCATCATCAAGGACCGTTCGGTGCTGGTGATCGAGCACGACATGAAGTTCGTCGAGGACATCGCCCATAAGGTCACCGTGCTGCACCAGGGACAGATTCTGTCCGAGGGAACGATGGAGCACGTCAAGAACGATCCCAAGGTGATCGAAGTGTATCTGGGGCACTGATCGATGATCGCGCGACATCGAGCCACGAACTCGATCCACCTCTCCCAGAGGGAGAGGTCGAATTGCCAAGCAATTCGGGTGAGGGGTTTCGCTCTCTCGTGGGACCTGAAGGCCCTCACCCGGCGCTGCGCGCCGACCTCTCCCCGAGGGGGAGAGGTGAAGACAAGCACGTACGTTTAGGAGCGACCGATGCTGGCAATCAATGATCTTCATGTCGCCTATGGCCAGAGCGAGGTGCTGCATGGCCTCAACGTCTCGGTTGCGCCCAACGAGATCGTCGCGATCATGGGCCGTAACGGCATGGGCAAGACCACGCTGATGAAGTCGCTGATGGGCATCCTGCCGGCCAAGAGCGGCAAGGTGACCATGGACGGCGCCGAGCTCGGCGCGATGAAGAGCTACGAGCGGGTGGCGAAAGGTCTCGCCTACGTGCCGCAAGGCCGCATGATCTTCTCCACCATGACGGTGAAGGAGAACATCGAGACCGGGCTCGTCGTCTCAGGCGGCTCCGAGGTGCCGGGCGATATCTACGAGCTGTTTCCGGTGCTGCTCGAGATGAAGGGTCGCCGCGGCGGCAATCTCTCCGGCGGGCAGCAGCAACAGCTCGCGATCGCCCGTGCGCTCGCGACCAAACCGAAGGTGCTGCTCCTCGACGAGCCGACCGAAGGCATCCAGCCGTCGATCATCAAGGACATGGCGCGCACCTTGAAGCGAATCCGCGACGAGCGGGGCCTGTCGATCGTCGTCTCCGAGCAGGTGCTGAGTTTCGCGCTCGACATCGCCGACCGCGTGCTGGTCATCGAGAACGGCGAGATCGTCCGCGACGATCCGCGCGACAGCGTCGATGCCGCGCAGATCTCGAAATATCTGTCTGTGTAACTACAGAGCGTGATCCGGAAAAGTGTGAAGCGGTTTTCCGACAAGATCACGCTCAACTTTCAACCTAGTAAACGAAGGGGAGCAATGCGATGCCAGATACACTGATCAAGGTCGATCTCAGCAAGTCGGCCTATGAAAACGACAAGATCCACAACCGCTGGCATCCCGAGGTTCCGATCGTCGAGTGGGTCAGCCCCGGCGACGACTTCATCATCGAGACGGTCGACTGGACCGGAGGCTTCATCAAGAACAACGATTCCGCGGATGACGTGCGCGATATCGATCTGTCGATCGTGCACTTTCTGTCCGGCCCGATCGGCGTCAAGGGCGCCGAGCCCGGCGATCTCCTCGTCGTCGACCTGCTCGATGTCGGTCCGCTCAAGGAGAGCCTGTGGGGCTTCAACGGCTTCTTCTCCAAGCAGAATGGCGGCGGCTTCCTCACGGATCATTTCCCGCTGGCGCAGAAGTCGATCTGGGATATCAAGGGCCTCTACACGTCGTCGCGGCACGTTCCCGGCGTGAACTTCGCCGGCCTGATTCATCCCGGTCTGATCGGCTGTCTGCCCGACGCCAAGATGCTGGCGGCGTGGAATGCGCGCGAGGCCGAGCTGATCGCGACCAACCCGACCCGCGTGCCGGGTCTCGCCAATCCGCCGTTCGCGCCGACCGCGCATGCCGGCCAGGCCAAGGGTGACGTCAAGGCCAAGATCGGCCTCGAAGGCGCGCGCACCGTGCCGCCGCGCGAGCATGGCGGCAATTGCGACATCAAGGATCTGTCGCGCGGCTCGAAGATCTATTTCCCGGTCTATGTGCCGGGCGGCGGGCTCTCGATGGGCGACCTGCACTTCAGCCAGGGCGACGGCGAGATCACCTTCTGCGGCGCCATCGAGATGGCCGGCTGGCTGCACATCAAGGTCGACGTCATCAAGGACGGCGTGTCGAAATACGGCATCAAGAACCCCGTGTTCAAGCCGTCGCCGATCACGCCGAACTACAAGGACTATCTGATCTTCGAGGGTATCTCGGTCGACGAGGCCGGCAAGCAGCACTATCTCGACGTCCACATCGCCTATCGCCAGGCCTGTCTGAACGCGATCGAATATCTGAAGAAGTTCGGCTACTCCGGCGCCCAGGCCTATTCGATCCTCGGCACCGCACCCTGCCAGGGCCACATCTCCGGCGTGGTCGACGTGCCCAACGCCTGCGCCACGCTATGGCTGCCGACGGAGATCTTCGACTTCGACGTCATGCCGTCGTCGGCGGGACCGATCAAGCACATCAAGGGCGACGTGCAGATGCCGATCTCGCCCGACAAGTGAATCCCTGCGCGAAGGGTGCGGGACGGCGCAGTCTTGGCCGCCCCGCATCCATCGCCGGATGTCACACGACTGCGCAAGGATTTAGACAATGCCGATCTACGAATATCTCTGCAACGACTGCGGCCCGTTCACCGACATGCGCCCGATGGCGGAATGCGATCTACCGCAGGATTGCCCGCAATGCGAGACGACGTCGCCGCGCGTGATCCTCACCGCTCCGGCGTTCTTCTGCATGCCGTCGGACAAGCGCAAGGCCCATGCCACCAACGAGCAGAGCCGGCACGCGCCGAAGACGTTGGATCAATACAAGGCTGCGCACGGCCCGGCTTGCGGCTGCTGCTCCACCGGAAAGAAGAAGCCGGCGCGGCTGATGACGAAGACCAAGAGCGGTGCCAAGGGCTTTCCGACGGCGCGTCCCTGGATGATCAGCCACTGATAAGGAGGCTGGTCATCAGGCCTGCTCGGCGACCTTCAGGGCTTCGGTGCGGATCTCCTCGACCAGCCGCTCCTTCAGCGCGACGAATTCGGGCGTGGTCTTGATCTTGTAGGAGCGGGGATGCGGCAGGTCGACCGCGATCTCCGCCTTGATGCGCCCGGGACGCGCGCTCATCACGATGACGCGGCTGCCGAGGAAGATCGCTTCCTCGATGTCGTGGGTGACGAACAGCACCGTCTTCTGGTCGCGCTCCCAGATCCCAAGCAGCATCTCCTGCATCAAGGCCCGGGTCTGGTTGTCGAGCGCGCCGAACGGCTCGTCAAGCAGCAGGATCTTCGGATCGTTGGCCAGCGCCCGGGCGATTGCGGTGCGCTGCTGCATGCCGCCCGACAGCTGCTTGGGCCAGTGATTTTCGAAGCCCGACAGCCCGACCCGGCGAATCAAGGCATCGGCGATGTCGTGGCGTTTCTTCTCCGGCACGCCACGTTCGCGCAGCCCGAAGGCGATGTTCTCGCGCACGGTCAGCCACGGAAACAGCGTGTAGGACTGAAACACCATGCCGCGATCGGCGCCGGGGCCGGTGACCTCGCGCCCGTCAAGCGTGACGCGTCCGCTGGTCGGCCGGTCGAGCCCTGCGATGATCCGCAGCAGCGTGGACTTGCCGCAGCCGGAGGGGCCGAGGATGGTGACGAAGTCGTTGTCGCCGACATCGAGCGTTGTCGGCTCCAGCGCGCGGGTCGGTGCGTTGCCGGCACGGGCGGGGAAGGTTCGCGAGACCTGATCGATCCGAAGCAGGGTCATGCGAGCTTCCAAGGGAATAGCCAGGCGTTGAACGCCTTGAACAAGAAATCGGAGATCAGGCCGATCAACCCGATCACGATGATGCCGAAGATGATCTGGCCGGTGTTGAGCAGCGCCTGGCTGTCGGTGATCATGTGCCCGATGCCCGACGACGAGCCGATCAGCTCGGCGACGATGACGTAGGTCCATGCCCAGCCCAGCACCAGGCGGAGGATCTCGGCAATCTCGGGCGCGGCGGAGGGCAGCAGCACGCGGCGGATGATGCCGCCGTCGCGCGCGCCGAGCGTGTAGGCAGCCTCGACCAGGTCGCGCCGTGTAGCGCCGACGGTGACGGCCACCATCAGGATGATCTGGAACACCGCGCCGATGAAGATCACCAGCAGCTTTTGCAACTCGCCGATGCCCGCCCACAGGATCAGCAGCGGGATGAAGGCGGACGCCGGCAGATAGCGCGCAAAGGACACGAACGGTTCGAGAAGGGCTTCGATCGGCTTGTACGCCCCCATCAGCACGCCGAGCGGCACGGCGATGACGGCGGCAAGCACAAACCCGCCGATCACGCGCCAGATCGTCATTCCGATGTCGAACAGGAAACCCTGCTTGGCGAGCAGTTCATAGCCTTCCTGCACCATGGTCAGCGGGTTGGCGAGGAAGGTCTTCGATACATGGCCGCCGAACGTCGCCCAGGACCAGAGGGCGACGAACAGCACGAAGAACGCGAGGCCATAGGCCACGCGCTGCTTCGATGAGGTGGGCTCGAGAGGACGCATTACTTGATGAAGCTTGCGTCGTAGATGTCGTCGACCTTCGGCGCGGCCTTGATGATGCCGACCTCGAGCAGCAGCTCTGCAGCATCCTTGTTGAAGGTGAGGAAGTCGCCGGCGAAGAACTTCTGGTTGGCGGCCTTGTCCTGCCAGCGCAGATACTTTGCCGAATTGCCGAACTGCTCGCCGCTCTGCTTCACGTCAGCGCCCATGATCTCGTAGGCCTTGGCCTGATCCTTGGCGATCATGTCGAGCGCCTCGAAATAACTGTTGGCCAGCGCCTGCGCCGCCTTCGGATTGTCGGTGAGGAATTTAGGGGTGCAGCCGAAGGTGTCCATCACGATCGGATAGTCGAGCGTGGTGGCGATGATCTTGCCCTTGTCGGGCGCGGCACGCACGGTCGAGAGATAAGGCTCGTAGGTCATCGCGGCATCGTTCTGGCCGGAGACGAATGCCTGTGCTGCGGCGGCGGGCTCCAGATTGACCACGGTGACGTCCTTCACCGAGAGGCCGTTCTTCTTCAGCATCCAGGCCAGCGCGAAATAGGGCGAGGTGCCCGGCGCCGATGCCGCGACGGTCTTGCCCTTGAGGTCCTTGATCGCGGCGACGTCGTTGCGCACGGCCATGCCGTCGGCGCCATAGCTCTTGTCGAGCTGGAAGATCTGCTTGGTCGCGACGCCATTGGCGTTCCAGGAGATCCAGGTTTCGACCGTAGTTGCGGCGCACTGGATATCGCCCGAGGCAATCGCGAGATGCCGGTCCTTCTGCGGGATCTTCTTCAAGGTCACGTCGAGGCCGTTCTTCTTGAAGATGCCGGCCTCCTTGGCGAGCGTCAGCGGCGCGAAGCCGGTCCACCCGGAGATGCCGACGCCGACCTTGACGTCATCCGCGAACGCAGCGGTGGCCGCGAGCAACGCGACCATTGCGGGCAATAGCTTGAAGGAACGCATGATTGTTGACCCCTTGAACGATGGATTGAACCCTGTTGATTGCTTTCACGTCAGTCGCGGCGGATTGCCGCATCACGAACGTTGGTGGATGGTGGCCTATGATGCATTGCATGAAACATGCCGCGCAAGACGTCCTCAACCTCCCTTGAAGCGCGCCACCAAGCGGTGCGTCTCGCCCGGATAATGCAGCCGCACTGCGGTCACCGTGCGCGCGCTGCGCCAGGTGTAGCGGTCGATCACAAGGCAGGGCGCGCCGACCGCGATGTCGAGGGCCTCTGCCGTGCGATCATCAGCGACGACGGCGCTGATCGTATGTTCAGCCTCGGTCCACGGCACATGATGCAGCAGCCATGATCCCGGCGGTTCGCTTGCAAAATCGGCGGTTGCGGCCTCCGGAACGGTGGAGAGATTGATCAGCCTGTCCTCGACGGCAAACGGCACATTGTCGGCGCTGTGGCGGCAGGCGATCGCGATCACTTTGCCGGCCGTGCTCACGCCGAGCCGGGCGCGATCGGCCGATGTCGCCGTGCGCCGCCGGCAATCGATCAGCTGATAGCCGTAAGCGCGGCCGAGCGCGGTGATCTCCGCGCGGATGTCGGCGATCTTGAGCACCGCGGACATATGCTGCGGACGGCGCACGAATGAGCCGGCCCGCCGTCGCCGCTCGATCAGGTCGGCCTGCGCCAGTTCCGACAGCGCCTTGTTCACGGTCATGCGCGAGCAGCGATAGCGCGCCATCAGCTGGTGCTCGAACGGGATGCGGTGGCCGGGTGGCCACTCGCCAGTCAGGATCCGTGTCTCGATATCGAGCCGGATGCGTTTGTAGAGCGTCGGCTTTTCGGCTGCGCGCGGCTTGGTGCGATCGGAAGCAAGGCTCATGCGACGAGCCTCCGGACGCTGGCATTGAACCGCTCCCGCGCCTTGTCGCGCAGCCGGTGCCGTCCACCTGCGACCACCCTGTCGCCGCCGGCCCACACGCAATCGATCGCGTCGCTGCCGGCCGCGAATAGCCAGCCGTCGAGCACGGCATCGCCCGACCGCCCCGCCAGGGACGGGTGCGTGGTGTCGAGGCTGACGACATCGGCGCGCGCGCCGGGCACGAGCCCAGCGTTGGTCTGCGCCAGGGCTTGCGCACCGCCCGCGAGGGCGTGATCGAACAGAGCGCGGCCGGTGGATGCGCCGGGACGACCCGACAGCACATTGCGCTCGCGGTGCTTCAGCCGCTGGCCGTATTCGAGCTGACGCAGTTCGTCGGCGACACCGACCAGCACATTGGAATCGGTCCCGACGCCGAACCGGCCGCCGGCAGCAAGGAATTCGCGCGCCGAAAAGATGCCGTCGCCGAGGCTTGCTTCAGTGATCGGGCAAAGGCCGGCGACTGCACCGCTGCCGGCGAGTGCGGTGACTTCACTATCCGTCATGTGGGTCGCGTGGATCAGGCACCAGCGCTGATCGACAGGCGCATGGTCGAGCAGCCATTCGACCGGCCGCCGTCCAGACCAGGCGAGACAATCCTCGACCTCACGCACCTGTTCGGCGGCATGGATATGGATTGGCGCTCCCTCGGCAAGCGGAATGATCGCCTTCAGTTCATCGGGAGCCACGGCGCGCAGGCTGTGCGGGGCGATGCCGATATTGGCGCCGGGCAGTGTTCGGATCGCCTCGCGCGAGGCGTCCATCAGCGCGGCAAACTGATCGACCGAGCAGATGAAGCGGCGCTGCCCGGCATGCGGTGCTGCACCGCCGAAAGTGCCGTGGGCATAAAAGCTCGGCAGCAGCGTGAGCCCGATGCCGGAAGCCTCGGTCGCCTCCGCAATGCGCACGGCCATCTCGGCGGGGTTGGCGTAAGGCGAGCCGTCGCGATCATGATGGAGATAGTGGAACTCGCCGACGCGGGTGAAGCCGCGTTCGAGCATCTCGACATAAAGCAGGGTCGCGACGGCTGCGACGTCGTCCGGCGTCATGGTCAGCGCGAAGCGATACATCGTCTCGCGCCAGGTCCAGAACGTGTCGGTCGTATCGCCGCGCAATTCGGCAAGGCCGGCCATGCCGCGCTGGAACGCGTGGCTATGCAGGCTCGCCAATCCGGGAACCGCCAATTGGTGACGTTCATCGCCGGCGGCGGGCGCAACGCCTGCCGTCACCGACGCGATCGCGCCGCCGGTGAGCTCGACCCGCACGTCATTGGCCCAGCCCGAGGGCAGCAGCGCGAATGCGAAATGCAGTCGTGTCATTTTTCCATGCCGGCTGGACAGAACCGTGACACGATTATATGTCTAGACATATAAGTCAAGCATCCCGCCTTGAGGGGACGATCGCATGGCAGAGCGCTTCGACCGTATCTGGCACAACGCCCGGCTCGCCACGATGCGCGGCGATCGCGCCGATCTCGGCGAGATCGAGCAGGGCCTGATCGCGGCGCGCGACGGCCGCATCGTCTATGCGGGCGCGCAGGCGGATTTTCCTGTGGATGCGGACGCCGTCGAGTGGATCGATTGCGCGGGCCGATGGGTCACGCCCGGACTGGTCGACTGCCACACCCATCTCGTCTTCGGTGGCAATCGCGCGCATGAGTTCGAGCTTCGCCTGAAGGGCGCGAGCTACGAAGAAATCGCGCGCGCAGGCGGCGGCATCGTCTCGACCGTTGCGGCAACGCGCAAGGCGACCGAGGCCGAGCTCGTGGCGAGTGCGTTGCCGCGGCTCGACGCGCTGATCGGCGAGGGCGCGACCACCGTCGAGGTCAAGTCCGGCTATGGCCTCGATGCCGAGACCGAGATGCGGCAGCTCGCCGCGGCACGCAGCCTCGGCCGCCTGCGCCAGGTCGCGGTCCGCACGTCGTTTCTCGGTGCGCATGCCCTGCCGCCGGAGGCCAATGGCGACAAGGACCGCTATATCGATCTGGTCTGCAACGAGATACTGCCGGCCGTGGCCAAGGCCGGCCTCGCCGATGCCGTCGATGCCTTCATGGAGGGCATCGCATTCTCCGGCGAGCAGACGGCGCGGGTCTTCGCGGCTGCGCGCGCGTTGGGGCTGCCCGTGAAGCTGCATGCGGATCAGCTGTCGAATCTCGGCGGCGCGGCGCTCGCCGCAAAATTCTCTGCGCTGTCGGCCGATCATCTGGAGCACTCGGATGAAGCCGGCGCCGCCGAAATGGCGAAGGCGGGAACGATCGCCGTGTTGCTGCCCGGCGCATTCTACTTCATTCGCGAAACGCAGAAGCCGCCGGTCGAACTGTTCCGCAAGCACGGCGTACACATGGCGCTGGCGACCGACTGCAATCCCGGCAGTTCGCCGCTGACCTCGCTGTTGCTCACGATGAACATGGGGGCGACGTTGTTCCGGATGACGGTCGCTGAATGTCTCGCAGGCGTAACGCGGGAAGGGGCGCGCGCGCTCGGCATGCTCGCCGAGACCGGCACGCTCGAAGCCGGCAAGTGGTGCGATCTGGCGATCTGGGACGTCGAGCGCCCCGCCGAACTGGTCTACCGGATCGGCTTCAATCCGCTGCACCGTCGGGTGTGGAGGGGACAATGAGCGCTTCCGACGCGCCTGATATCGTCACGCCCGGCACTGTCGGGCTCGACGTCCTGGCGCGCGTGCTCGCGGGTGCGACGATCGAGCTCGATCCATCGTTCTGGCCGCGCGTCGAGGCGGCGGCGGAGATCGTGGCGAATGCGGCGCGGATCGACATTCCTGCCTATGGCATCAATACCGGTTTCGGGAAGCTGGCATCGACGCGGATCGCGCCCGACCAGACGGCGCTGCTCCAGCGCAACCTCATCCTGTCGCATTGCTGCGGCGTAGGCCCAGCCACGCCGGAGCCGATCGTGCGGCTGATGATGGCGCTAAAGGTGATCTCGCTCGGCCGCGGTGCCTCGGGCGTGCGCCGCGATGTCATCGAGCAATTGCAGGGCATGCTGGCGCGCGGCGTCACGCCGCTGGTGCCGCAGCAGGGCTCGGTCGGCGCCTCCGGCGATCTCGCGCCGCTGGCGCATATGACCGCGGTGATGATCGGGGAGGGACAGGCCATCCTTGATGGCAAGGTCGTGCCGGGCGGCGAAGCGCTTGCCGCGGCCGGCCTCGCACCGTTGACGCTCGGTCCCAAGGAGGGGCTTGCGCTGATCAACGGCACGCAGTTTTGCACCGCCTACGCCATCTCCGGCCTGCTGCGCGCGCATCGTCTTGCCTGCGCAGCACTGGTGACGGGCGCGTTGTCGGTCGATGCGGCGATGGCCTCCACGGTGCCGTTTCGTCCTGAAATCCAGTCCTTGCGCGGCCATGACGGGCAGATCGCCGCGGCTGCGACCTTGACCGCGCTGCTCGACGGCAGCGACATCAGGCAATCGCATCTCGAAGGCGACGAGCGCGTGCAGGATCCATACTGCCTGCGCTGCCAGCCGCAGGTCGCGGGCGCCGTGCTCGACCTGCTCGCGCAAGCCGCGCGCGGACTGACCATCGAAGCCAATGCCGTGACCGACAATCCGCTGGTGCTGGTCGAGACCGGCGAGATCGTGTCCGGCGGTAATTTCCACGCCGAGCCGGTGGCATTCGCCGCCGACCAGATCGCCCTTGCGCTCTCGGAGATCGGCGCGACCAGCGAGCGCCGGATCGCGACCCTCGTCGATCCCGCCTTGAACTTCGGCTTGCCGCCGTTCCTGACGCCTGAGCCCGGCATCAATTCCGGATTCATGATCGCCGAGGTCACGGCGGCCGCGCTCTATGCCGAGAACAAGCAGCGCGCGATGCCGTGCTCGATCGATTCCACGCCGACCAGCGCCAACCAGGAAGATCACGTCTCGATGGCCGCGCATGCCGCGCGCCGGCTGTCCGACATGGCCGACAATCTCGCGGCGATCCTCGGCATCGAGCTGTTGGTCGCGGCGCAGGGCATCACGCTGCGCGCGCCGCACTCAACGAGTGCACCGCTCGCCGCAGTGATTGCCGCGTTGCGCGCGCAGGTTCCGGCACTCGCCGCCGACCGCTACATGGCCGACGACCTCGCGCGGGCCGCGTCGCTGATCGAAGCCGACGCGTTGCCCGCCGTCGCGATCGCGGCCCTTTCGACCGATCCGTTTCCAAAACTTGCTTAGCCGACAGGGACACCCGTCATGAACCGCCGACTGGACAACGAACGTATCATCCGCGCTCCCCGCGGCAGCGACATCAGCGCGAAGAGCTGGCTGACCGAAGCGCCGCTGCGCATGCTGATGAACAATCTGGATCCCGATGTCGCCGAGCGCCCAAGCGAGCTCGTGGTCTATGGCGGCATCGGCCGGGCGGCGCGCGACTGGGAGAGTTTTGACCGGATCGCCGCATCCTTGCGCACGCTGGAAGGCGATCAGACGCTGCTGGTGCAATCCGGCAAGCCGGTCGGTGTCTTCCGCACCCATGCCGATGCGCCGCGCGTGCTGATTGCGAACTCGAATCTGGTGCCGCATTGGGCGACGCTCGACCACTTCAACGAGCTCGATCGGCAGGGTCTGATGATGTTCGGCCAGATGACGGCGGGCTCGTGGATCTATATCGGCAGCCAGGGCATCGTGCAGGGGACCTACGAGACGTTCGTCGAGGTCGGCCGCCGGCACTATGGCGGCAGTCTCGCCGGCAAATGGATCCTCACGGCCGGCCTCGGCGGCATGGGTGGCGCGCAGCCGCTGGCCGCGACCATGGCGGGCGCCTCGATGCTCGCGGTCGAGTGCCAGCCGAGCCGCATCGAGATGCGGCTGCGCACGGGCTATCTCGACCGCCAGGCGACGACGCTCGATGAAGCGCTGGCGATCATTGCCGACGCGACCAAGAGCGGGAAGCCTGTCTCGGTCGGCCTGCTCGGCAACGCGGCCGAGATCTTTCCCGAGCTGGTTCGCCGCGGCGTGCGCCCGGACATCGTCACCGACCAGACCAGCGCGCATGATCCGATCAACGGCTATTTGCCGAAGGGATGGACGCTCGCCGAATGGGAGGCAAGGCGCGCGGCCGATCCGAAGGCGGTCGAGACCGCGGCCAAGACCTCGATGGTCGATCACGTCCAGGCCATGCTGGATTTCCACGCGCAGGGAATCCCGACGCTCGACTACGGCAACAACATCCGCCAGATGGCCAAGGACATGGGCCTGAAGCAGGCGTTCGATTTTCCGGGCTTCGTTCCGGCCTATATCCGTCCGCTGTTCTGCCGCGGCGTCGGTCCGTTCCGCTGGGCGGCGCTATCGGGCGATCCGGAAGACATCTTCAAGACCGACGCCAAGGTCAAGGAGCTGATGCCCAACGATGGCCATCTGCACAATTGGCTCGACATGGCGAAGGCGCGCATCAAGTTTCAGGGGCTGCCGGCGCGAATCTGCTGGGTCGGCCTCGGCGACCGCCATCGGCTTGGCCTCGCCTTCAATGAGATGGTGGCGCGGGGCGAGCTCAAGGCGCCGATCGTGATCGGCCGCGATCATCTCGACAGCGGCTCGGTGGCGAGCCCGAACCGCGAGACCGAAGCGATGCGGGACGGCTCCGATGCGGTGTCCGATTGGCCGCTGCTCAACGCGCTGCTCAACTGTGCGAGCGGCGCCACCTGGGTGTCGCTGCATCACGGTGGCGGCGTCGGCATCGGCTATTCGCAGCACGCCGGCATGGTGATCGTCGCCGACGGCACGTCGGAGGCGGCGCGCCGGCTCGAACGCGTGCTGTGGAACGACCCGGCGACCGGCGTCATGCGCCACGCCGACGCCGGCTATGAGACCGCGATCGAATGCGCCCGCGCCAATGGGCTCGATCTGCCGAGCTTGCGCGCGTGAAGTGACGTCGGCGAGAGCCGCCGAAGACGGTTCTCGCCAACCGGCCTAGTCGGCCGACAGCGGCTCACCGGTCAGCGACCAGCTCTCGCCGTCGAACGTTGCGATCCGCAAGGTTCGGAACGGCGTGTAGTCGCCGGGCCGGGTGCCGATCGAGACGCCCGGCAGCATCATCGGCAGCCGCGCGCCGCTCAGCGAGGTCGCCTGCTTGATCAGGTTCTCGCGGGTCAGGTCGTCGCCGCATTTGCGTAGCGCCAGCTCCAGGGCGTGCACGTTCATGTAGGCAACGAGCACGGAATAGTCGTCCGGGTTCGCTGAGGGTGCGTACGTCTTGAGAAACTCCTTGTAGGTCTTGACCTCGTCGTCATTGGCCCAGGCCGGGTCGCCCGGCTGCTTGAGGAATTGCGTGGTGACCAGCCCCTTCGATGCTTCGAGGCCCGCCGGCTTCAGGATGGTTTCGACCGATGCCGTCGAGCCGCCGATCACGTGCAGCGGTTTCCAGCCGAGCTCGTAGACCTTGCGGATCGATTGCGCGGCGGCCTTGGACGACGACTGTTCGATCAGCGTGTCGACGCCGGCGGCCTTGAGCTGGACGATCTGCGAGTCGATCGTCGGGTCGGCGAGCTCATAGGAGGCCTGGGCGACGATCAGCTCGGCCTTCGGACCGAGACCGGCGCGTAGGCCTTTGAGGTAGTCTTTGCCGTAGTCGTCATTCTGGTAGAGCACGCCGATCCTGGCGTCGGGCTTTGCGGTCAGGATGTACTTGGCGACGACGCGGCCTTCGGTCTCGAAGTCCGGATAGAGCGGGATCGTCCACGGGAAGGCTTTGGGATCGTTGAAGCGGCGTCCGCCGGCGGTGATGAAGAGCTGCGGCACCTGCTTGGCGTTGAGATATTTCTGGATCGCGACGTTCGGTGCGGTGCCGATCGTGCCGACCTCGGCCAGGACGCCGACATCCTCGATCAGCTTGCGCGACTGCTCGACGGCCTTCGGCGCGCTGTAGGCGTTGTCGAGCTGGGTGAAGTTGATCTTGCGGCCGTTGATGCCGCCTTTCGTATTCAGCATCTCGAAATAGCCGACCACGGCGCGCCCGGCGCCGGCGCCGAAGGCGGAGGCCGGGCCGCTGAGCGGCGTCGACTGGCCGAGCTTGATCTCGGTATCGCTGACGCCGGGACCATAGGCGTTCTGCGCGTAGCCGGGCGCCGCCAGCAGGGCCGACAGCGCGCCGGCTATCAATGCCCGGTTGATGATGTGGTTCAAGGTCGTTTCTCCCTGTAATTCGTTTCTTGTTGAAATCGGCGCTAGCGCAGCAGCTCACGGGCGATCACCACGCGCTGGATCTGGTTGGTGCCTTCGAAAATCTGGGTCAGCTTGGCGTCGCGCATCATGCGTTCTACGGGATAGTCCATCGTGTAGCCGTAGCCGCCGAAGATCTGGACCGCGTCGGTCGTCACCTTCATCGCCATGTCGCTGCCGACGCATTTCGCCATGCTGGCAAGCACGTTGAGCCGCTTCCAGTCGCCGGCATCGCCGGCGCGCGCGCATTCATAGACCAGGGCGCGGGCCGCCTCGATCTGCATGGCCATGTCGGCGAGCATGAACTGCACGCCCTGGAACTCGGCGATCGGCTGCTTGAACTGCTTGCGCTCCTTGGCGTAGGCGATGCAGGCATCGAGCGCGCCTTGTGCAAGGCCGACGGACTGCGCGCCGATGGTCGGGCGGTTGAGGTCGAGCGCGCGCATCGACGCGCGAAAACCCTTGCCTTCCTCGCCGACGAGATTTTCGGCCGGGACCCTGACATTGTCGAAGAAGATCGGGGTGTTGGGAGCGCCGCGAAAGCCCATCTTGCGCTCATGGCGGCCGAAGGTGATGCCCGGCATCTTTTTCGGCTCGACGATGAAGGCGCTGATGCCATCCGCGCCGGCGCCGTCACTGGTTCGCGCCATCACCACGATGTAGTCGGCGACGACGCCGTAGCTGCACCACTGCTTGCGGCCGTTCAGGATATAGCTGTCGCCGTCTTTCCGGGCGCGGGTGTTGAGCGCGGCGACGTCGGAGCCGGCCTGCGGCTCCGAGATCGCGATCGCCGTGACCACGCCGCCCTGGGCGATGATCGGCAGGTATTTCTGGCGCTGCTCTTCCGAGCCGAAATGCAGCAGCGGCATGATGAACATGGTGTTGAGCGCCGCGATCGATGCGCAGGCGGGCGAGACCTTCGAGATCTCCTCGCGCGCGATGCAGGCCATGGTCAGGTTGCCGTTCGGGCCGCCATAGCGCTCCGGCACCCAGAGCTGCATCAGCCCCATCTCGCCGAACAGCTTGACCAGCTCAAGTGGAAAGCGGTCGGTTTCGTCGATCTCGGCGGCGATCGGCGCCACATGCCTCGCGACCATCCTGCGTACGTTGTCGCGGAAGGCGACCTGCTCCTCGGAAAAACTCATACCGGCTCCCGTTACGTTTTCTTTGCTGGACGCCAAAAAAGGGGCTTCCATTGAATGGGTGATCCATTTAATAATTCACCGCATGAGCACCAAGTCAAGCCCTCGCGCGCCGCAGCGCTCCCGTGCCGCCTCGCCGAACCGGCGGGAGCGGGCTGTCGATCATCGGGCAGCCGGCGCCGCGGCCGCACCGACATTCAAGCCGATCCACACCAGGCGGACGTTCGAGGAGATCTGCGAGCGGATTCGCGAGCAGCTGGCGCTCGGCGTGCTGAAGCCCGGCGACAAGCTGCCGGCCGAGCGCGAGCTCGCGCAGCAGCTCGGCGTCAGCCGCAATGTGCTGCGGGAAGCGTTGCGCAGCCTGGAGATGGCCGGCGTGCTGCGGCTGCAGAAGGGCGTCAAGGGCGGCGCCTTTATCCAGCAGGGCGATACCCGTCGCATGAACGAGGTCATGCGCGACATGCTGAGCCTCGGGACGATCTCGGTGCGGGAATTGTCGGAGGCGCGGGTCCACGTGCTCGACCTCGTGGTGCAACTCGCCTGCGCGAACGCGCGCCGGGTCGACCTCGATGCGCTGGAAGCCAATATCGAGCGGACGGAGCTTGCTACCAAGGAGGGTCGGCTGCTCGACAGGGTCGAATGTTCGCGCGAGTTCTACAAGCTGCTGGCGGCCTCGACCGGCAACAAGGTGATTGCGATGATCGTGGATTCGGTCACCGAGATCCACATGCGCTTCGTCTACGCCAAGGTCGCCTCGAGCGGGGTCGCGATGGCGCGGCTGGCGGAGAAGCGGCGGCAGTTCCTAGCGGCGCTCAGCGAGCGAGATGTGGCGCTGGCAAGCCGGCTGCTGCGGTCGCACCTGGAATCCGTGCAGCGGATGCTGGAACAGGATCCGGGTGCGATGTCGCTGCATGTCGCGTTGGCGGACGTACAGCCGGGAATGCGCCGGTAGCGCAGATCTCGCAAACAAATCAACACGCAAAACAGCAATGACAATGGAGGCAAACGTGTCCAATTACGCCAAGTATGAATGCCTGACGGTCGAGGTCGCGGACAAGGTCGCGACCGTGACCTTGAATCGCCCGCAGGCGCGCAATGCCATCAATCAGAAGCTGATCCGCGAGTTGCGGACGATATGGGACGATCTCGCCGACGACCACGCCGTCAACGCCGTGGTGCTGACCGGCGCCGGCGACTTCTTCAGCGTCGGCGGCGATGTGAAGGCGATGTCGGAGCGGCCGGGCGGCGACGTGCTCGAAGAGGGCGAGGTGCACGACCCCATGATCAGCCGGCGCGGCGTCACCCGGCAGCTCGAGCTCGACAAGCCGATCATCGCGGCGATCAACGGCGACGCCATCGGCCTTGCGGCGACCCACGCGCTGCTCTGCGACATCACCGTGATGGCGGAGGATGCGCGGATCGGCGACACCCATGTCTCGCGCGTCGGCCTGGTTGCAGGCGACGGTGGCACCGTGATCTGGCCGCTTTTGATCGGCATCAACAAGGCCAAGGAATTCCTGATCCGCGGCACGCTGCTGAAGGGCAACGAGGCGGAGCGGATCGGGCTGGTCAACCATGTCGCGCCGCGCGCGGAGGTGTTGGCCAAGGCCCGTGCGATCGCGGTCGAACTCGCCAACGGTCCGACCTGGGCCATCCGCTGGACCAAGCTGTCGATCAACCAGATCGTCAAGGAGCGCGTCAACATGCTGCTGGAGGCCTCGATGGCGCTGGAGCAGGTGACGTTCGAGACCGCCGACCACAAGGAAGCGACCATGTCGTTCAAGGAGAAGCGGAAGCCGAGGTTTGGTCAGCCATAGGCCGGGCTCATGGCGGCAACCGAAGTGTCGAGCGACGATGTCACTGGAATGCTGCGCGATTCCTTGCGCGGATTCCTGGACGAGCATTGGCGTCCGCGTGGTGCAACGGCGTCGTCCTCGCCGGACGAGGTGTCGGCGATCTGGCGCAAGCTGGTCGGGCAGGGCGTCGCCGCGCTCGGTGCCGATGGTAGCGAGGGCGGGCTCGCCGAAATCCTCGTCGTCATGGAGGAGATTGGCCGCGCCGGCTGCCCGGCGCCGATGTGGTCTGCCGCGCTCACCAATCTTGCGATCGCCGGATCAAAGCTCGAGATCGTGGCAGATCTCGTGGAGCGGCTGCATTCGGGGGAGGCGATCGTCGCCTTCTCGTTCGGCGCTCTGGATCCCGACGTCGGCACTGGCTCGGTTGAGGTCGCCGACTTCAAGGCAACAGGCGTGCTTCGCTTTGTCGAGGCTGCGGGGAGCGCGACGCACCTTCTGGTCGCGCTCGATCGGGCCCATCTTGCGCTGATCGATCTCAGCGGTCCCGGTATCGAACGCGTCGCGTCGCGCGCGATGGGGGCCTGGGGACATTACGAAGTCGGGCTGAACGCGGCGCCGTTCATACGTATTCCCCTGGGGACGCTCGACCTTGACGATCTCCGCATCACGGGCAAGGTCGCGCTGACCGCGCGCGCCTACGGCGCGGCGCTGCGTGCGTTTGAGCTGGCGGTGGACTACGCGAAGGAGCGGCACCAGTTCGGGCAGCCGATCGGCAAGTTTCAGGCCATCCAGCACAAGCTCGCCAACTGCCTGATCGCGCTCGAAGGCGTCAGGCTGATCCTCGCGCATACCGCCAGATTATATGACCGCGGCGACGCTGACTGGCGCTATTTCGCCGATTGCGCATCGGCGTTCTCCGGCAGCGCGCTGCGGCAGGTCTCGCTGGAGACCCAGCATACGTTCGGGGCGATCGGCTATGCCGAGGAACACGAGGCGCCGATCCATTTCAAGCGCGTGCATCTCGATACGATCGCGCTCGGCGGCGCGTCGGATGCAAAACGCAGGTTGGCCGCGCAGCTTTTGGATGCCGGCGGCGACGGGCTGCCGCAATACGACCTCGGGACCGCCGGAAATGCGTTTCGCGAGCAGGCCCGGCTCTGGCTCGCGCAGAACTGGACCGGAGGCACGAAGCAGACGTTCGACCGGAGGCCGTTCGCCAAGCGCGAGTTCGATGCCGGCTTCGCCCGCGATATCGGCGAAACGGGATGGATCGGCCTCGGATGGCCGGCGCAATTCGGCGGCCAGGCCCGCTCGCCGCTGGAGCAGATCGCCTTCATGGAGACGATGGAGCAGGGCGAGGCGCCGCGGATCGGCGCTGCGATCCAGGCCAATGCGCTGATGATGTTCGGCACTTCCGAGCAGCAGCGGAAATATCTTCCGGAGATCCTGCGCGGCGAAGCCATGCACGGCATGGGCTACAGCGAGCCTCAGGCGGGCTCGGACCTCGCGGCGCTGCGTACCAGTGCCATCAGGGACGGCGATCACTGGGTGATCAACGGCCAGAAGATCTGGACCACCACCTGGTGGGGCAAATACATGTTCCTTGCCGCGCGCACCGACAAGGATGCACAGCCGCCGCATGCTGGCATCAGCATGTTCATCGTGCCGATGGATGCGCCGGGCATCACGATCCGGCCGTCCGCCACGATGTATGACGGCACGTTCGCCAACATCTTCTACGACAATGTCCGGATTCCCGCCGAGAACCTGGTCGGCGAGGTCAATGGCGGCTGGAAGGTGTTGACCGGCGCGCTGGCCTTCGAGCGCGGGCTGGTCGGCGGTGGGATCGTCCTGAAGGTCGCGCACGCCTTCGAGCAGCTGCGTTCGCACGTGACGGCGAAGCAGGGTGATCGGTCGCTCGCCGATGATCCCATCGTCCGCGACAAGGTGGCGACCTTGGCATCCGAGATCGAGATCGGCCGTCTCCTGATGATGCATTGTGCCGAGCTTGCCGCCGATGGCGTCACGCCGGCGGAGTATGGCGCGATCAGCAAGGTGTTTTCCGGCGAGCTGATGGAACGTTTCGGCGAGGCTGCGCTCGACATTCTCGGGATGCGCGCCGCGCTGTCCGAACAGATGCCGGGTGCGATCGACAACGGCCGCTTCGAGCAAAACCTGCGGCATTCGCTGATGTGGGTCATCAGCATCGGGACCAACGAGATCCAGCGCAGCCTGATCGCGCAACGCGCGCTCGGGCTGCCGAGATAGGAGAGATCGGATGCAGAAGGATGGCGACAGGGCGCCGCTCGCCGGGGTGCGGGTGCTGGATTTTTCCATCATGGTGGCGGGGCCGTATTGCGCGCGGCTGCTCGCCGACGTCGGCGCCGAAGTCATCAAGATCGAGCCGCCGGAAGGCGACGACATGCGGCTGCGCACGCCGCTGCGCGACGGCCACAGCACCTATTTCGGCCAGCTCAATGCCGGTAAGCGCAGTCTGGCGCTCGATCTGAAGAACGCCGATGCCATCAAGCTCGTGCATCGTATGGTCGCGGAAGCGGACATTCTCGTCGAGAATTTCCGCCCCGGTGTCATGGAGCGGCTCGGTCTTGGCTATGAGGCACTTCGCGAGATCAACCCGCGCCTGATCTATTGCTCGATCTCGGGCTATGGACAGTCGGGCCCCGCTGCCGAGCGGGCGGCTTATGCGATGATCGTGCACGCCGAGAGCGGATTCGATACCTCGCTGATGCGCTATGCCGGTGACCGCGAGCGTCCCGCGGCCGGCGCCATTTTTGTCGCCGATATCCTGGGCGGCATCTTCGGCTACTCCGCGATCCAGACCGCGATGGTTCAGCGTGAACGTACCGGGAAGGGGCAGCGCGTCGATGTGGCGTTGATGGACTGCATGCTCAACCTGCTGGTCTATGAGCTTCAGGAAGCGCAATTCCCGATCCGCGCGCCGCGTCCGACCTATGGACCTGTGCGCACGCGTGACGGCGATATCCTGATCGCCCCGGTGACGCCGCGCAATTTTGCCGCGCTGTGTGAAGTAACCGGACAGGAAGAGCTGGCGAACGATCCGCGCTTTGCGACCATTCCGGCGCGCGGCGCCAATTGGACCGCCATGATGCAGGTGATCGAGCAATGGACCGAGCGCCACACCGTCGCTGAATGCATCGCGGCGCTGGATCGCGCCGGTGTTCCCTGCGCCGAATACCGGACGCCGGGTGCGGCGCTGACCGATGCCCTTTTGCGCGAGCGTGGTGTGTTTGCGACGGTCTCGGATGGCGCCGGTGACTTCGTCGGCGTCAATGCGCCCTGGCAAATGTCCGGGGCCGACACGCCGATGGGAAGTCAAGTCCCCGGGATCGGCGCGCAGCGGGACGATGTGCTGTCGCGGATCCTCGGACTGTCGCCCGACGCAATCGCGGCGCTCGCGGCTGCGGGCACGTTCGGCAGAGCCCAGGCCTAGCCGCGATCTCAGGTATCGGACGGGGCGTCCGGCGGCGGAGCCTTCGCGATCGCCAGCAGGCATTTCAGGAAATGCGCGCGGTCTTCCTTGCGCAGGGGAGCCAGCATGATGTTTTGCAGCTCGGCCGCAGCCGGAATGACGGCCAGGAGCGCTTCCTCGCCCTTGGCGGTGATCTGCACCTGCAGCGAGCGGCGATCGTCCGGATTGTCCTTCTTTGAGACCAGTTTGCGCGCGACCATGCGCTGCAGCATTTCGCTCAGCGTGTTGCGGTCGCAACTGATCCGGTCGGCCAACACCGAGGGGGTGAGCGGACCCAACTGATACAGCGCCATCAGCACGCCGAACTGGCGCGGCGTGATGTCGCTCTGGCGCGTCATGCTCTGGTAGAGCCCGTCGTAGCGAGCCTCGAGCAGCCGCAGCAGAAATCCGACGCCGCCTTCGAGTTGCCAGTCGCGTGCAACATCTGCCGCCGAGCTCGTCTTCATACCCTTGTCGGCTGCCATGCCGTCGTTGGACTCCGATTTGCGAATTCGCGTCAGCCGTTATCAGCTTGGCCTGACGTCCTCAACCCTGCGGTGAACAGCGCCCCGGTCTGTTCCCACTACGATGCAATGTCTTTCGGCTCTTGTCAGCCTTCCCGCTATGTAGTACGTATACGTATCAAATGGCAAAGACGTCGTTCAGGGAGGTTGAAGCTTTGGACCTGCGTGAGCTGCTGTCGATTCCCTATCTGCTTGAGGCCGAGGCGGTCGAAACCGAGCCGGGGCAGTGGCGGGTTCGGCTGGCCTATCCGGAGCTGCCGGGATGCACGGCGGAAGCCGCCGTCGTCGAGGACGCATTGCGGGAGCTCGAGCGGCGTCGCATCGAATTGATCGTCGGCCTGGTGGAGCAGGGCAAGCAGCCACCGATTCCACGCAAGCCGCTGACCGCATCCGATCCGCTTTGGACCGCAAGGGATCTCGGACTGTCCGACCGTGTCGCTGCGCACCTCGGCGGCGTAGCCGCCCCGACCACACGCAATTGAAGGAGGCAAACCCATGCTCTCGCGCGAAGACAATGAACGCCTGGTGAGGGTCGGCAAGGGCACGCCGCTCGGCGACCTCTTTCGCCTGTACTGGATTCCCTTCCTGCCGTCGGCAGACCTCACCAAGGACGGACAACCGAAGCGCATCCGGCTGCTCGGCGAGGATCTGGTCGCGTTCCGCGACACCGAGGGGCGCGTCGGGCTGGTCGATCAGGCCTGCCCGCATCGCGGCGCGCCGCTGATCTTCGCGCGAAACGAGGATTGCGGGCTGCGCTGCGTCTATCACGGCTGGAAATTCGACGTCAGCGGCGCGGTGACCGACATGCCGGCAGAGCCGGTGCGCAGTCGCCTCAAGGAGCGGGTGCGGATCAAGGCCTATCCCTGCAAGGAGCGCAACGGGATGATCTGGACCTATATGGGGCCTGATCAGGCCGAGCTGCCGCCGCTGCCGAACCTGGAATGGAATCTGGTGCCGGCCGAGCAGGTGCACATCTCGGTTCGCGTCCAGGAGTGCAATTGGCTACAGGCCGTCGAGGGCGAGATCGACTCGGCGCATGCGCCGCTGCTGCACGGCAGACTGGATGCGCAGGGCACCACGAGCGCCTGGATCCAGAAGCGCGACCTGCGGCCGACCTTCGAATGCATCAAGCAGGATTTCGGCATGAGCATCGCGGCGCGACGCAACTACGATGCCGACACGCTGTACTGGCGGGTCAACCAGTTCCTGCTGCCGTTCTACACGCTGGTGCCTCCGCTGTCGCCGTTTCCGGATCTGAGCGGGCATGCCTGGGTGCCGATCGACGACGAGAACACGCTCTGCATCATGTTCTCCTATCATCCGTCGGAGCCGCTGCTGGAGAAGACGCGGCAGGTGTTCGCCGAGGGACACAAGGGCCGCGAGAGCGGTCACGCCAGCCGCCACGCGCTGGTCCAGCACCCGGTGACGGTGCCTTATGCGGGTTACTGGACCAAATACACTCCGCAGAACGGCTTTCAATTCGACTACGAGGCACAGCGGACCACCTGGTTCTCGGGCCTGCCGGGGCTCTGGGTGCAGGACGGCGCCTGCCAGAGCGGCGTCTCGCCGATCTTCGATCGCACCAAGGAGACACTCTGTTCCAGCGACACCGGCATCGCGATGACGCGGCGCTTCATTCTAGAGGCGCTCGGCGCCTATCGCGATCACGCGATCAGGCCGAAGGGCGTGTCCGACCCCGACGTGTTCATGGTGCGGGCGGTGTCGCTGCGGCTGCCGCCGGAGGATTCCTGGGTCGATGTCGGCGCACCGTTCATGCGGGCAAAGCTCGGTGCCGATTTCGGATACGAGCTGTGAACGCATCCAACCAGGAGGTCTTGGTCAAGCGCATCGGCTACGAGGCCGAGCGGATCCACTCCTATGAACTGATCGCGCGGACCGGCAGCGAGCTGGCCCCGTTCACGGCCGGCAGTCATATCGACCTGCATCTGCCGAATGGCATGATCCGCAGCTACTCGCTGGTCAACGACCAGCGCGAGCGGCATCGCTACGTCATCGCGGTCAACAAGGATGGTGAGAGCCGCGGCGGCTCCAGCTTCGTTCACGACACCGTCAGGGTCGGGGACGTGATGACGGTCTCCGGGCCGCGCAATAACTTCGCGCTTCATGAAGAGGCCGAGCATTCGGTCCTGATCGCCGGGGGCATCGGCATCACGCCGCTGCTGTCAATGATCCGGCGTCTGCAAGCGCTCGAACGCCGCTGGGAGCTGTTCTACGCCACCAGGACGCGCGGCGCGGCCGCATTTCTCGACGAGCTCGGCGCGTATCGATCGAGGGTACATCTCG